>NZ_JBYSYA010000013.1:0-189691 GCF_058782785.1 Cupriavidus sp. FW306-01-F10A | reverse complement strand
GGCCTGGCTGTTTCACCAGTCTGCGAATGCCTGGAGCCAGCAGGATGCGCCCAGCTATGTGTTCAAAGGACTGAATCTGCTGGCCATGGACGGGACGATCCTTCGTACCGCCGACAGCCCCGCCAATCGCGGGCACTTCGGGGCCCAGGTCTATCCGAGCGGCAAGCTGGCGAGCTATCCGCAGGTGCGTGCTGTCACGCTGACCGCCATTCCGACCCATCTGATCCGCGATGTCGAGTTTGGCCGCTACGACACCAATGAGGTGGTGTATGCCAAGCAACTTGTACCGCGCATCCCTGACGATTCGATTACTGTCTTCGACAAGGGCTTTCTGGCCGCCGAGATCCTGTGTGGACTCACCATCGGCGGCCACAATCGGCACTTCGTGATTCCAGCCAAGACGAACACCCGCTGGGATGTCGTCGAGGGCAAGCCTGACGATGCTACGGTGCGCATGCGCGTGTCACCCCAAGCGCGGGCGAAGTGTCCGGAACTGCCCGAGTTCTGGGAGGCGCGCGCCATCCGAACGATCGACTCGCGCGGGCGCGAGCGCGTTTTGCTGACTTCCCTACGGGATCGCCGACGTTTCAAGCCAGCCGATATTGTCGCGTGCTACACGCGCCGCTGGCAGATCGAGACGAGCTACCGAGAGCTCAAGCAATCCATGCTGGGGATGGAGTTGACCTTGCGCAGCCAGACGGTAGATGGGGTCTATCAGGAAATCTGGGGCGCACTGATTGCCTACAACACGATTCGGCTGGAAATGGCCAAAGCGGCGCTCGAAGCGAAGATCGCCCCGACCGACATCAGCTTCGTGCGTGCCTTCCATACCATTCAGTACGAACTAATGTGGGCTGCCGCAACGCGATCACACGGCAAACTGCCTGCACTGCTACAGCGCTTGCGCGAGCGCCTGAAGGCGCTCCCAAATGAAAAATGACCCGCACGCTCATGCGCACGGGTCGTTAAGTCGCGACCTTCTCGCTACACCGTTCGGTACCTGAAGAAGGACCTTAACTGAACGGCATTACACCTTCGGGTGCTTTTTTCATGGGCGCGGCCGGCGCCGCAGCCACAGGTACCAGCCCGCCTGCGAGGCGGCTTCGCCCATTGGCTGCAGCGGCACCAGCACGCCGCCATGGCGCGCCACCACGCGCTGTGCGCACAGGAGCGCCGCCCCGGGCTGCGCCAGCCGCGCGGCGCGGTCGTCGTCGGCGGGATCGAACGCCAGCCACAGCGCCAGGCCGCCGGCATGGCCACGGCACGTGACCCGCAGCGCAGTCCCCCGCGCGGCGGCCTCAATGGCGCTGGTCAGCAGCCATTCCAGCGTTTGCGCCAGCATCGCCTGGTCCCCGCCAAGGCGCGGCAGGCGGCCGGCCGGCCGTTCAAGCCGGACGCCGGCCTCGCTGGCCAGGGTCCAGACGCGGTCCAGCGCTTCATCCAGCAGAGATTCCATGGCGATACGGCGCATGCGATAGGCGTGGCGGGTTTCGCGCAGCAGCCGGTTCAGGTCATCGATCTGGCGCAGCGAACGGCGCGCATGGCTGCCGACCTGCGCCAGCAGCGCGGCGTCGGCCTGGTCCCGCGTGCGGCGCAGTTCCAGCCAGGCCAGCAGCGAGGCATTGGGGGCGCGCAGGTCGTGGCCAAGCACGTGCAGCAGCATGTCGTGCACGGCGGCGGGGTTGCGCACATCAGCGCGCCGCTGCCCGACCGGCCGGCCGCGCAGGCACCGCGCCAGCCAGCGGCCGCCGAGCCACAGTGCCACGGCGAGCCCCGCCTGGTGCAGCCGGGACGCTTTCATGCGGCAGCCCGTTCGGTGCGCTCCGGGCGATCGGTACGCTCCAGCCGGTAGCCATGCGTGTAGACCGGGGTCAGGCGCAAGCCGTGCCCTGCCTGCAGCCCAAGCTTGCTGCGCACGCGCGAGACATGGGTATCGATGGTGCGCGACAGCGGCGAGATCTCGCGGCCCCAGACCGCGGCGGTGATGTGGTCGCGCGTGACGATGCGCCCCTCGTTGCGGAACAGCAGCACCGCCAGGTCGAACTCTTTCGGCGTCAGGCCGACCGGATCGCCGTTGCAGGTGACCTTGCGCAGGGCGCAGTCAAAGGCGTACCCGCCCAGCCGCAACGGCGCGAGCGGCGCCAGCTGCGCGGGATTCGCGCGCCGCAGCAGGCAGTCGATGCGCGCGGCCAGCTCGGCCGGGCGCACCGGCTTGACCATGTAGTCGTCAGCGCCCGCCGCCAGGGCATTGACGATGTCGAGCTCGGCCTCGCGGCAGGTCAGGAACATCACCGGGATGCGGCGGTCGAGGTGGGTACGCACCCAGGCCAGTACCTCGCGCCCGGACAGGTCCGGCATCTGCCAGTCCAGCAGCAGCAGGTCGAAGCCAGCGTCGCGCAGCGCCAGCAGCAGGCGCCGGCTTTCAGCGAAGGTCACGCAGTCATGTCCCGCGCCGGTAATGACCTGCCGGATCAGCGCCGCATCCGCGGGCGCGTCTTCAAGCGATGCAATGCGCGATGCCATCTTCTTTCCCATGTGTTGTCTCCGACGGAACAGGACACTAGCGGGACATTTAAGACCGCATTGCCTTCGGCACGAATAGGAAAGACCTCAATCTCGATTTTCAACAATCTTTTACTTCTCGCCTCAGCAGGCCGCTCCTACCATGGGCTTCGCTGCGTGCCGAGCGGGCCCGCAGTGCCAAGCTCTGTCCATCCATCGGCGCATTCCGATGCGCCCGCGCAGGAGCCACTCTCGTGAACATCGCCGCGCTGCAGGCGGACCCGACCCTCGCCGTCAGCATCGAACAGACCCTGCGCCTGAACGGGCATCAGTGCACGCGCTATCTCAGCGGGCGCACCATGATCGGCGCGCTGCGCGGCAGGTCGTTCGATCTGCTGATGCTCGATTGCGATACGCCGGGGATCCCGGCCCTGGAAGTGCTGGCATGGGTGCGCCGCACGCTCGGCAACGAGATGCCGGTGATGCTGACCGGCACCTCCAACGAAGAAGCCTTCGTCGCGGCCTGCTTTGCGCAAGGCGCCGACAGCTACGTGCCCAAGCCGCTGCGCACGGCCGAGCTGGCCGCGCGCGTGCTGGCGCTGTTGCGCCGCGCCAGGCCGGCGGTCGATGAATGCGACCTGGAGCACGGCGTGTTCCGCTTTGCCACCGCGGAGCGGCGCGTGTGGGTCCAGGGCAAGCCGGTGCTGCTGGCCCCCAAGGAATTCGACCTGGCGGTGCTGCTGTTCCGCAACCTGGGCTCGCTGGTGCTGCGCCAGGCCATGGTCGACCAGGTCTGGCGCTACCACATGGACCCGGCCTCGCGCACGGTGGACAGCCACCTGTCGCGCGTGCGCACCAAGCTGGCGCTGTGGCCGCACAACGGTGTGCGGCTGTCTTCGGTGTACGGGCTGGGCAGCCGCCTCGATGCGGCTTAATCGGCCTTGATGCCCGCGTCCTTGACGATGCGGGCGTTCTCCGCCGACTCTTCGCGAATGGCCTTGGCAAACTGCGCCGGCGTGCCGCCGGTCGGCACCTCGCCGCCCTTGAGCAGGCGCTCATGGACCTCCGGCTCGGCCAGCGCCTTGTTCAGTTCGGCGTTCAGGCGGTTGATGATGGCCGCGGGCGTCTTGCCCGGCGCGAAGATGCCGAAGGTCGAGCTCAGGTTGGCCTTGGGGTAGCCCAGCTCGGCCAGCGTCGGCACCGAGGGCAGGCTCTCCAGGCGCCTGGGCGCACCCACCGCCAGCGCGCGCAGGCGGCCGGCCTGCATATGCTGGGTCAGCACCGGGCTGGCGTTGGTGCTCATCACCTCGAACTGGCCGCCGAGCGCGTCATTCATCTGCTGGCCCGCGCCCTTGTACGGGATCAGCGTGATGTCGGCCTTCGACTTCTGCCTGATCTGTTCCAGCATCACGTGGCCGACCGTGCCCAGGCCCGATGTTGCCCAGCGCACCGAGCCCGGTTTGGCGCTGGCCTGGCCGACCACGTCGGCAAAGCCCTTGCCGCTGAAGCCGGCGGTGGCCACCACCAGCACCGGCGAGTACATCACGCTCATCACCGGCGCCACGTCCTTCTGCGGGTCGTAGTTGACGCGGCCGACATGCGGGTTGAGCGTCAGCGGGCTGGTCGCGGCGAAGCCCAGCGTATAGCCGTCCGGCGCAGCCTTGGCGACCGCATCGATGCCGATGCTGCCGCCCGCGCCGGCCTTGTTCTCGACCACCACCGAGGTGCCCATCTGCGCCGACAGCCGCTCGCCGAGCGCGCGCGCCACGGTGTCGCTGATGCCGCCGGTCGGGTAGGCGACGATCAGGCGGATCGGACGGCTGGGATAGGCGTCGGCAGCGGCGGCAGGCAGTGCGGCAGCACCGCTGGTCACGCACAGGGCGGCCAGCAGGGATGAGCGGAAGGGGAAGGCCATGATGGAAATGCGGGAGAGATTTCGACAGGAGGGCGCCGGGCACGGCAGCGGTTTGCCGGCCTGGCGCGGAGCAGCCGCTATCTTAGCCGATCGGGACGTGCGCGCTCAGCGCACCAGCGGGCGTTCCGGCACCCACGAGACAAAGAGTTCGTTGGCCCGGTCATACAGGCGCCATACCGTGCCGCAGTCGCGGCAGGCAAAGGAAAGCATGCTGAACGGCACGCCGGCGGCGCTCTGGCTCACCAGCGGCACCGTGCAGCGCAGCGCCAGGCAGGACGGCGGCTCGCGCCGGCGCGGGTCGGCGGCGAGTGCCAGGCAGCGCTCGCAGGCGGGCGTGGCAGACGGTGCCGACGCGGGTTGGATGGGTGGCGGGGACGGGGGCACGGCAGACTTCATGCCCGCCATGATGCCGCAAAACGCCGCCCGGCAGCAGCCGCTGACGCAATCGGATCAGGCCGGCTGCGTGCGCGTCACCGCGGCCGGCGTCGCCGCGCGCTGGCCCAGCCACACGCTGCCCAGCACCAGCAGCGCGCCGGCAGCCTGCATCGCCGTCAATGCCTGGCCCAGCACCAGGAAGCCGAGCACGGTGGCGCTGACCGGGCTGAGCAGCCCAAGCGCCGCCACCGCGGACGACGGCATGCGCCCGACACCGCGGAACCACAGCGCATAGCTGAAGCCGGCCCCGACAATGCTCAGCCACGCATAGCCAAGCCAGTTGGCCAGCGTGAAATGCCCGGGCAGCGGTTCCAGCACCAGTGCGAACGGCAGCAGGAACAGCCCGCCCGCGCACAGCTGCCATGCCGTCAGCACCAGCGGCGAGACCGGCGGGCGCCAGTGCCGCGTCAGCACCGTGCCCACCGCCATCGATACCGCCCCGGCCGCTGCCGCCGCCACGCCGATGGCATCGAGCCGCGCGGCCGGGCCCAGCACCAGCAGCGCCACGCCCAGCAGCCCGCCCACGCCCGCCATCCAGGCGGCTGGCCGCGGGCGCGCGCCCAGCCAGGCCCACGCCAGCACCACCACGATCAGCGGCTGGATCGCGCCGACCGTGGCCGCCACGCCGCCCGGCAGCCGGTACGCGGCGATAAACAGCATGGCCTGGAAGAAGCCGATATTGAGCACGCCCAGCACCGCCGCGCGCCACCACCAGCTGCCGCGCGGCAGTTGCCGGCCGAAGGCAAGCATCGCCAGCCCGGCCGGCAGCGCCCGGATCACGCCCGAGAGCAACGGCTGCCCCGGCGGCAGCCACTGGCTGGTGACCAGGTAGGTGCTGCCCCAGATCGCCGGGGCCAGCCCGGTCAGCAGGATGTCCCTAAGGGTCACGCCGCCGGACGCGGCCAGGGAGGAAGATCCATTCGCCTTCATGTCGATATTCTTGATGTCAAGATAAATAGACTTTACGAAGCCGATTGTTTGATGTCAAGATACTTCGGTATTCCTGCCACCCGCGTATCCGCACACTGCTCCTCGATGACTGCCCGCCGCAAACCCGAAGAAACACCTGACCACGTCGACGGCATTCTCGCCCAATGGGCGCGAGAGCGCCCGGACCTGGATGCCTCGCCGATGGGCGTGATCGGCCGGCTGGGTCGGCTCAACCGCCATACCAGCCGGGCCATTGAAGCCGCGCTTGGGGAAACCGGCCTGCAGCCGTGGGAATTCGATGTGCTGGCGACGCTGCGGCGCGCGGGGCCGCCGTATGCGCTGTCGCCGGGCGCGCTGATCGGGTCGCTGATGATTACTTCGGGCACCATGACCAACCGGCTCGACCACCTGGAGCGGGCCGGGCTGGTGCGGCGCCAGCCCAATCCGGAAGACCGGCGCGGGCTGCTGGTGGAACTGACCGAAGCCGGGCGCGAGCGCGTCGACCGCGCGCTGGAACTGCACGTGGCCAACGAGCACCGCCTGCTGGCGGACCTGACCGCGACGGAGCGCGCGCAGCTGGCTGCGCTGCTGCGCCGCTGGCTGCGCATGTTCGAGCCGCCACCGGGCGGTGGCGGCGAAGGCAATGAACCGGCCTGAGCGTCAGGCCCGTTGCGGACGCTCGCGCAGGTCGGGCAGGAAGACCGTCAGCAGGCCCAGCAGCGGCAGGTAGGCGCAGTATTCGTACACCGCGCGGATGCCGTGCGTATCGGCCATGCCGCCCAGCACCGCGGCGCCGATGCCGCCCATGCCGAAGGCAAAGCCGAAGAACAGGCCCGACACCATGCCCACCTTGCCGGGAATCAGCTCCTGCGCGAACACCAGGATCGCCGAGAACGCCGAGGCCAGGATAAAGCCGATGATGAAGGTCAGCACCGTGGTCCAGAACAGGCCCACGTGCGGCAGCGCCAGCGTGAACGGCGCCACGCCCAGGATCGACGCCCAGATCACGCGCTTGCGGCCGATGCGGTCGCCGATCGGGCCGCCCAGGATGGTGCCCGCCGCCACCGCGGCCAGGAACATGAACAGGTGCAGCTGCGCGTCCTGGCGCGCCAGCCCGAAGCGCTCCATCAGGTAGAAGGTGTAGTAGGAGGTCAGGCTGGCCATGTAGAAGTACTTGGAGAACACCAGCACCATCAGCACCACCATGGCGCGCACCACCAGGCGCGTGGGCACCGGGCTGGCCACCGCGCCGGCGGCCTTGTGCTTGCGCGCGCCCTGCGCCAGCTGGCGCGCATACCAGCCGCCGATGCGCCACAGCACCACGATGCCCACCAGCGCCGCCAGCGAGAACCACGCCAGGCTGGCCTGCTGGTGCACGATCAGCGCGGCCAGCAGCGGCCCCATGGCGCTGCCGCCGTTGCCGCCCACCTGGAAGATCGACTGCGCCAGCCCGTGCTGGCCGCCGGAGGCCATGCGCGCCACGCGCGATGATTCCGGATGGAAGATCGATGAGCCGGTACCGACCAGCGCCGCGGCCACCAGCAGCACGCCGTAGCTCGGCGCCACCGACAGCAGCAGCAAGCCCGCCAGCGTGAACGCCATGGCGATGGCCAGCGAATGCGGCTTGGGATGCTTGTCGGTGTACAGGCCCACCACCGGCTGCAGCAGCGATGCCGTGACCTGGTAGGTCATGGTCAGCAGGCCGATCTGGGTGAAGCTCAGGTTGAAGCCCCCCTTGAGCATCGGATAGATCGCCAGGATCAACGACTGGATCATGTCGTTGAGGAAGTGGGCGAAGCTGATCGCCGACAGCACGCGGAAACCGGTGCGTTCGGCCTGGGGGGATGTCGCGGACGGTGTCGCGCCAGCAGGCGCGGAGTCGATGGTTGTGCTCATTGGCGGCTCTCGACAGACGGAAAGCGGCCAGCGGGGGCGCCGGCCTGGAAGGAACTGAGCACCGATGCTAGCTGGCGCCCCTGCGCCTGTCCTGCGAGAATAGGTCCCCGACCTTGGAGAAAAGGACATGCCGCGCGCCCCTCGCCCCCTTTCTGCTTCAGGCGCGGCCCGCCGCCGCCCCCGCGATCAGCATGTGCCCCCTGCCCCCACGCCCGAGACGCTGGCGTTGGGCGACACCTACGCCGATCCCCCGCCCTACGTCCGCTTCGACCGCAGCCCCCTGCCCGTCACCGCCATGGCCGCCGACTACCTGCCCGGCCACGTGACCAACCCGCACCAGCATCCGCACGCGCAGCTGATCCACGCCGTGCACGGCGTGATGGTGGTGGCCACCGCCGAAGGCCAGTGGATCGTGCCGCCCACGCGCGGCATGTGGATGCCGGGCGGCACCACGCACTGGATCCGCATGGTCGGCCGGGTGCAGATGCGCACCGCCTATATCCGCCCCGATGCCGCGCCCGACCTGCCGCAGCGCTGCACCGTGCTGGGCATCTCCGCGCTGCTGCGCGAGCTGATCCTGGCGGCGATCGACATCCCCCTGCCCTACGCTCCCGACACGCGCGACGCGCGGCTGATGCGGCTGCTGCTCGATGAAGTGATGCTGGTGCCGTCGCTGCCGCTGCACCTGCCGCGCCCGGCCGATGACAGCCTGCGGCAGATCTGCGATGTCATCACCGGTGCGCCCGACACGGCGCTGACGCTGGCGGACTGGGGCTCACGGCTGGGGCTGGACCCCAAGACCATCCAGCGCCGCTTTGCGCGCGAAACCGGGATGACCTTCGGGCAATGGCGCCAGCAGGCGCGCCTGCTGGCGGCGCTGGAGAAGCTGGCCGCCGGCAGCAAGGTGGTGGATGTGGCGCTGGACCTGGGCTATGACAGCCCGAGCGCGTTTGCGACCATGTTCAGGCGGCAGTTCGGCGTGCCGCCAAGCGCGTTCTTCCGCTGAGCGGGGGCGCCAGGCTGGTCAGCACCCCAGGTAGCGCTCCACCAGCCGCGTCCAGTAGGCCGCGCCGACGGTCAGGTTGTCGTCGTTGAAGTCGTAGCCGGCGTTGTGCAGCAGCGGCTGGTTGGCGCCGTTGCCCAGCCGCACGAAGCAGCCCGGGCGCTGCTGCAGGAAGTAGGCAAAGTCCTCGCTGCCGGCGATGCGCGCGGCCTGGTCCACCACCTTGCCGGCGCCGACCAGCTCCTCGGCCACCTGGCGCGCGAACTCGGTCTCGCGCTCGCTGTTGACCAGCACCGGGTAGCCGCGCACATAGTCGACCTCGGCCACCGCGCCGTAGCCCTCGGCGTGCGACGTGGCCAGCTGGCGGATGCGGTTCTCCACCGATGCGCGCACCTCGGGGTTGAACGAGCGCACGCTGATCTCCATGCGCGCGTTGTCCGGGATCACATTGGGCGCGTGGCCGGCGTGCAGCGTGCCGATCGTCACCACCGCGGTCTCGTTCGGGTCGACATAGCGCGCCACCACCGACTGCAGCGCCATCACCAGGCTGCCGGCGACCAGGATCGGGTCGACCGACTGGTGCGGACGCGCGGCGTGGCCGCCCTTGCCGCGGATGGTGATGGTGACCGTGTCGCATGCCGCCATGAAGGGGCCCGAGCGGAACAGGAAGGTGCCCTGCTCCACGCCCGGATGGTTGTGCAGCCCGAAGATCGCATCGCAGGGAAAGCGCTCGAACAGCCCGTCGGCCAGCATGCGCTCGGCGCCGCCGCCCGCGCCGATTTCCTCGGCCGGCTGGAAGATCAGGTGCACGGTGCCGTCAAAGTTGCGCGTGCGCGCCAGCTGCTTTGCCGCGCCGAGCAGGATCGCGGTATGGCCGTCGTGGCCGCAGGCGTGCATGCGGCCGGCATTGACGCTGGCGTACGGCAGTGCGGTGCGTTCGTGGATCGGCAAGGCGTCCATGTCGGCGCGGATGCCCACGCTGTGCCCGCTGTCGCCGCAGCGCAGGGTGCCGACCACCCCGGTGCCGCCGACGCCGCGCGTGACCGTATAGCCCCACGTCTCCAGCAGGCTGGCGACCAGGCCCGAAGTGCGGACCTCGTCGAAGGCGAGTTCGGGATGCTGGTGGATATTGCGCCGGATGACTTCGAGTTCGGCGCGGCTGTCCAGGGTGTCGGCCAGCGCGCAGTACCGGTGCTTGAGTGGTGACGTGGGGGACGCCGTGAGGGTGGTGCCGAGATAGGACTCGATTTCGGGGGCGTGCTCAGACATGGTGTTTTGCTCTCTGGCGAAACCTGTATAAGCAGTATTTCACGCAGAAAACGCGAGCGAAACGCCAAGCGTGCGATTTCCTGTAAAACCATGTAATCCGGCCCGTTTCAGCACCGGAACTGTTGCCCTAATCGTACGCTTTGTATGGAAACCAAACGCTTTGTGTAAAAGCGTATCGATGGGGAACCATTGTGGACCACGTATTTGCCCGCGGCAGCGCTGCCGGCATGCGTCACCCCGAAGGGTGACGCGATGTCACTGCCCTGCCCTCAGTGTTGGCCGTAGGGCACTACCCGCTGCGTCTGCTCGCCCAGCCCGTCCACGCCCAGGCGCATGGTGTCGCCGGCCTTCAGGAAGCGCGGCGGCTTGAAGCCCATGCCCACGCCCGGCGGCGTGCCGGTCGCGATCAGGTCGCCCGGCAGCAGCGTCATGAAGCGGCTGACGTAGCTGACCACGGTGGCCACGTCGAAGACCATGGTGGCGGTGCTGCCCATCTGCACGCGCTCGCCGTTGACCTCCAGCCACAGGCCCAGCGCCTGCGGGTCCTGCACTTCGTCGCGCGTCACCAGCCAGGGGCCGGCCGGGCAGAAGGTGTCGCAGCCCTTGCCCTTGTCCCAGGTGCCGCCGCGCTCGATCTGGAACTCGCGCTCGGACACGTCATTGACCACGCAGTAGCCGGCCACATGGTTCAGCGCCGCTTCGCGCGAGACATTGCGCGCGGTGCTGCCGATGACCACGCCCAGCTCCACTTCCCAGTCGGTCTTTTCCGAGCCGAGCGGCAGCATCACCGCGTCGTTGGGACCATTCAGCGAGCTGTTGGCCTTCAGGAACACGATTGGCTCGGCCGGCAGCGGCATGCCGGCCTCGGCGGCGTGGTCGGCATAGTTCAGGCCGATCGCCACGATCTTGCCGACGCCGCTCCAGGGCACGCCAAAGCGCGCGCCGTCGATCACCGGGAGCGACGCGGGGTCCACCTGCGCCAGCCGCGCCAGCGCCGCCGGCGCCAGCTGCGCCGCGCCGATATCGGCCACCACGCCGGACAGGTCGCGCACGCGGCCTTGCGCATCGATCATGCCCGGGCGCTCGGCGCCGGGGTTGCCTACTCGAACCAGTTTCATCGTCGTCGTTGTTTTCAGGGGTTGTTCAGGCGGACTTCTTGAGGGTGGCGCCGATTGCGCCGGTTGCGCCGGCCTCGGCCAGGGTCTGCGCCACCACGCTCAGGACTTCCCTGGCGGTGTTCTCGGAGTGGGCGCGCAGCACCTGCGCCAGGCGCGGCCGGCCGGGCTCGCGCAGCGCGGCCATGATGGCCTCGTGTTCCTCATGCGACTCCTGCCAGCGGATGGTATCGGCATTGGCTGCACCGCGCGCGCGATGCACCTTGCTCATCAGCGTGGCATAGACGCCGGCCAGCACCGGATTGGCGGCGCCGTCGATGATCAGCTGGTGGATTTCCTGGTTGATGCGGAAATAGTCGGTGCGCCGGCCCGCCGCATGCGCATCGATCATGGCCTGGTGGCGCCGCTCCAGCTTGGCCATGGCGGCCGCGCCCAGGCGCTGCGCGGCCAGTTCGCCCGCCAGCGCCTCGAGCCCGTGCAGGGTCTCGAAGGTGGCGCGCAGCTCCTCCAGGTCCAGCGGCGCCACGCGGTAGCCGATGTATTGCCGGTGCAGCACCAGCCCCTCGGACACCAGCACCTTCAGCGCCTCGCGCAGCGGCGTCTTGGAGACATCGAAGGTCTCGCAGAAGGCCCGTTCATCGATCCGCGCGCCGGGCGGCAGTTCGCCCTCTTCGATCATGGTGCGCAGCCGGGCGGCGATTTCGGCCGACATGCCGAGCGTGCGCAGGCGCGTGGTTTGGGAAAGCGTTTGTGTCACAGACGTCACCAGAATGGGGAAATGCACCACGACAAGGCTACCACATACCAAAATTGTGCATGCACAACATCGCAAAATCAATGACTTACACGCGTTGTAATTACAGATTACGTATCCTATACTCCGGCCTGTTGCGCAAAACGCCAACAGAACTGCCTCACCCAAGGACTAAAACAGGAGACGCCGTCATGCAGACGACAAGCCGGGCGACAGTGGTCACGGAGGCCAAGACCTCCGTTCGCTGGAAGATTTTTTTGATGATGCTGTTCCTCATCGCGATCAACTACATCGATCGCGCCTCACTGTCAGTGGCGATGCCGCTGATCGCCAAGGAGTTCGACCTCAGCCCCACCATGCAGGGCCTGATCCTCAGCTCGTTCTTCTGGACCTATGCGCTGATGCAGGTGCCGGGCGGCATGCTGGCCGACAAGTACAAGCCGCGCATCGTGATCGCCTGCGCCACCGTGTTCTGGGGCATTGCCCAGGCCGTGGCAGCCTTCACCACCAACGCCACCGCGCTGCTGCTGACCCGGCTCGGCCTGGGCGCGGCCGAAGCGCCGATCTACCCGGCCGGCGGCAAGCTCAACGCGATCTGGATGACCCAGAACGAACGCGGCCGCGGCGCCACCCTGCTTGACGGCGGCGCGCCGCTGGGCGCGGCGCTCGGCGCCATCATCATCACGTGGCTGATCGCCACGCTGGGTTCGTGGCGCCTGGCCTTTATCGTTGCCGGGGTCGGCACCGTGCTGGCCGGCGTGCTGGCCTGGTACTACGTGCGCAACTCCCCGCGCGAGCACCGCGGCGTGAACGAACTGGAAGCCCGCTACATCGAGGAGGCCCAGGCCAATGAACACCGCGCCGAGCCGGCCAACCTGTCGGGCCGTTCGCTGGACTTCTTCAAGTACCGCTCGGTGTGGTGCATGGCGATCGGCTGGATGTGCTTCAACACCGTGTTCTACGGCCTGCTGACCTGGATGCCCAACTACCTGAACAAGGTGCACGGCTTCGACATCAAACAGATGGGCGGTGCCAGCTTCATCATCTTCTTCAGCGGCTTCGTCGGCGAACTGATCGGCGGCTGGATCGCCGACAAGTGGAAGGAAGCCGGCGGCCGGCCTAATGTGGTGATGCGCACGCTGTTCGGCATCGCCGCGGTGGTGGCCACGGTCTCGATCTTCTCGGTGGCCTACGTCACCGACCCGGTCGTGGTGGTCGTGCTGCTGTCGTCGACGCTGTTCTTCCTGCGCTGGTGCGGCCTGTTCTGGTGCGTTCCGTCGATGCTCGGCACCCGCAACAAGATCGGTTTCCTGGGCGGCGTGATGAACCTGGGCGGCAATATCGGCGGCATCACGGTGCCCATCATCGTCGGCATGATCGTGCAGTTCACCGGCTCGTACTTCCTGGCGCTGATGTTCTTCGCCGCGGCTGGCGTCGGCCTGCTGCTGGCTTCCACCGCCATCGACTACGAGACTAAGATCCCGGTCTGAAGACCCGTCGGATCACCGAGCTCCGAAAAACCCGCGAAAGGGCCGGCAATGTCCCGGCCCTCGCAACCACTCCTGAGACAAAAAGCAAAATGACCAAGCAAATCCGCCTCGGCATGCTGACGCCGTCTTCCAATACTGCGCTCGAACCCATCACCAGCGCGATGGTTGCCGGCCTGCCCAACGTCAGCGCGCATTTCTCGCGCTTCACCGTGACCGAGATCTCGCTGCGCGACCAGGCCCTGGGCCAGTTCAACCTGGACAAGATCCTGGCCGCCGCCAGCCTGCTGGCCGATGCCCGCGTCGATGTCATCGCCTGGAACGGCACGTCTTCCGGCTGGCTCGGCTTCGACAAGGATGAAGCGCTGTGCCAGCAGATCACCGAAGCCACCGGCATCCCGGCCACCACCTCGGTGCTGGCGCTCAACGAGATCCTGGAAAAGACCGGCGCGCGCAACTTCGGCCTGGCCACGCCGTACCTGGACGACGTGCAGCAGCGCATCATCGCCAACTACGAGCGCAGCGGCTTTCACTGCGTGGCCGAAAGCCACCTGGACCTGCATGTGAACTACAGCTTCGCCGAGGTCGAGGAAGACACCATCCGCGAGATGGTGCGCGGCCTGGCCCAGCACCAGCCGCAGGCCATCACCACCTTCTGCACCAACCTGCGCGCCGCGCACCTGGCCGAAGAACTTGAAGCCGAAACCGGCATTCCGCTGTACGACACCATCTCCACCGTGGTGTGGAAGTCGCTGCGCCTGTGCGGCGTGGACACGCGTGAGCTGCGCGGCTGGGGCCGCCTGTTCCGCGAAGTGGAGTAAGCCGATGTCCGCTCACGACAGCCTTGACCTGGTGATCCGGCGCGCGGACGTGGTCACTGCCTCCGACCGCTTCCGCTGCGATATCGGCGTGCGCAACGGGCAGATCGTCGCGCTCGGCCACGCGCTGCCGCAAGGCGCGCGCGAGATCGATGCCGATGGCCTGCTGGCGCTGCCCGGCGGCGTCGATGGCCATTGCCACCTCGACCAGCCCATGCCCGACGGCCTGCGCATGGCCGACGACTTCTTCACCGGCACGCGCGCCGCGGTGTGCGGCGGCACCACCACCGTGATCCCGTTTGCCGCGCAGGAGAAGGGCGCTTCGCTCAAGGCTGCCGTGGCGGACTACCATCGCCGCGCGGAAGGCCGCGCGGTGATCGACTACGCCTTCCACCTGATCGTGGCCGATCCCACGCCGGCGGTGCTGGCCGATGAACTGCCGGCGCTGATCCGCAAGGGCTACAGCTCGTTCAAGGTCTACATGACCTATGACGACCTGAAGCTGTCCGACCGCGAAATGCTGTCGGTGCTGGATGTCGCCAAGCAGAACGGCGCGCTGGTGATGGTGCATGCCGAGAACGCCGACTGCATCTCGTGGCTGACCGACAAGCTGGTCGGGGAAGGGCGCATCGCACCGCGCTTCCACGGCCTGGCACGGCCCGCCGCGGTGGAGCGCGAGGCCACGCACCGCGCCATCACCTTTGCCGAACTGGTCGACGTGCCGATCCTGATCGTGCATGTCTCGGGCAAGGAAGCGATCGAGCAGATCCGCTGGGCACAGGGCAGGGGGCTGCAGATCCTGGCCGAGACCTGCCCGCAGTACCTGTACCTGACCGCCGACGACATGGCCTTGCCCGGCGACGACGGCTACGAAGGCGCCAAGTGCGTGTGCAGCCCGCCGCCGCGCGACCCCGAGAACCAGGCCGCGGTATGGCGCGCGCTGACCAATGGCGTGTTCAGCGTGTTCTCGTCAGACCATGCGCCGTTCCGCTATGACGACCCGCAAGGCAAGCAGCCGGGCGGCGAGCGGCCTTCGTTCGAGCACATCCCCAACGGCGTGCCGGGCATCGAGACGCGCCTGCCGCTGCTGTTCGATGGCGTGGCGCGCGGCAAGCTGTCGCTGCACCAGTTTGTCGAACTGACCTCGTGGCGGCCGGCACGGCTGTATGGCCTGTATCCGCGCAAGGGCACCATCGCCATCGGCGCGGATGCGGACATCGTGCTGTGGGACCCGAACAAGCGCGTGCAGATCCGCAACAGCGCGCTGCACCACGCGGTGGACTACACGCCGTACGAAGGCATCGAAGTGACCGGCTGGCCGGTGCATTGCTTCTCGCGCGGCGAGATGCTGGTGCGCGATGGCCAGTACCAGGAACCCCAGGCCGGACGCGGGCAGTTCCTGCCGGCGGGCGCGCCGATGCTGGGCTGATCGCCACGCCCGCAGCCAACCCATCCCGACCATGAAACTCCTGATCGTCAATCCCAATATCAGCGAATCCGTCACGGCGCTGATCGAGGCGGAAGCGCGGCGCACCGCCGCCGCCACCACCACGCTGCAGATGGCCACCGCGGCCTTCGGCGTGGCCTATATCGAAACCCGCTTCGAGGCGCTGGTCGGCGGCTATGCCACGGCCTGCGCCGCCGCGGAACACGCCGGCCAGTTCGACGGCCTGGTGGTCGCCGCTTTCGGCGACCCCGGCCTGGCCGGGCTGAAAGAGCTGTTCGACGTCCCCGTCGTCGGCATGACCGAAGCCGCGCTGGCCAGCGCGTGCCTGCTGGGGCAGCGCTTCTCCATCATCGCGATCTCGCACCGCATCCAGGCGTGGTACCGCGAATGCGTGGCGGCCAACGGCCTGTCGTCGCGGCTGGCCAGCGTGCGCTCGCTGCAGGAACCCCTGCGCGATATCGGCAGCGTGCAGGAAGACCATGCCGCGCGGCTGGAACAACTTGCCCTGCAAGCCATCGAGCAGGACGGCGCCGACGTGATCATCGTCGCCGGCGCGCCGCTGGCGGGACTGGCGCGCTCGCTGGAAGGGCGCATTCCGGTGCCGGTGGTGGATGGCGTGTCGAGCGCGGTGCGGCATTGCGAATCGCTGGTGGCCCTGCGCGCCGGCAGCGCCACGCAGGGCAGCTTCGCGCGGCCGCCGCGCAAGCCCAATGCCGGCCTGCCGCCGGCGCTGGCGAAGCTGCTCGACTGAGCGCAAACTTAGTCCTGTGCAAATCTGCAATGCGCGTCCGCAAGGACGCGCATTGCTGCATAAGGGGGGGCGATCCTAGACTGCCTGCACGGCCGCCGCATGGCGTGGCGGCCAGGCAACCACCACAGGATCGCAATGAAGCTCTACTACACTCCGGGCGTCTGCTCGATGGCCGTCCATATCGCCCTGCGCGAAGCCGGCCTGCCGGTCACGCTGGCCAAGGTCGACCTGCTCCGCCACAAGCTGGCCGTGCCTGAAAACGGCACCGACGACTACTACACCATCAACCCGCGCGGCTACGTGCCGCTGCTGCAGCTCGACGACGGCTCGCGCCATACCGAGGCGGCATCGCTGCTGCAATACATCGCAGACCTGGTGCCCGAACGCGCGCTGCTGCCCGCCGCCGGCACGCGCGAGCGGCTGGAAGCCACCGGCTGGATCACGCTGGTCTCTACGGAACTGCACAAGGTCTTCAGCCCGTGGCTGTGGCACAAGGAAACCGCGCAGAGCACGCAGGACGAGTGCAAGGCCAGGCTGCACCGGCGCTTTGCCGAACTCGACCAGCACCTGCAAACCCGCCATTACCTGATGGGCGACACGTTCACGGTGGCGGATGCTTACTGCTTCACCATCGTCGGCTGGGCCCGCATCCTGAAGCTGCCGCTCAACGACTACCCGGCGCTGCAGCAGTACCTGTCGCGCGTTGCGGCGCGGCCGGCGGTGCAGGAAGCGATGCGGGCCGAAGGGCTGGTGCGCGACTGAACCCGGCCGTGCGCGGAATCGCTCGCTCAGCGCTGCGCGCCGAGCAGCGATTCGATCTTCGCCACCAGTTCCTTGTCGTCCGGCCTGGTGCGGCTGCCGTAGCTGGCCACCACCTGGCCGTCGCGGCCGATCAGGTACTTGTAGAAATTCCACTTGGGCGTGGTGCCGGTTTGCTTTGCCAGCAGCGCGTACATCGGGTTGGCATCGCTGCCGCGCACATGCGACTTGCCGAGCATCGGGAACTTGACGCCGTAGGTGTTGTAGCAGAAGTCCGCGATCTCTTTCTGCGAGCCGGGCTCCTGTGAAAAGTCATTGGACGGGAAGCCCAGCACCACCAGCCCGCGCGCGCCGTACTTGGCGTACAGCGCCTCCAGCCCCTCGTACTGCGGCGTGAAGCCGCAATAGCTGGCGGTATTGACCACCAGCACCACCTTGCCGGCGTACTGGCACAGGTTCTGCGGCACATCGTCCTGCAGCCGCGGGAAGGTGAAGTTGAGCGAGGCGGGGCAGGCGCCCGCGGCAGGCGCCGCGGCGGGCTTGTCGGCGGCGCGCACGGGCGCCGGCAGCAGGGCGGTGCTGGCCGCCGCCAGGGTCAGGGCGGCAGCCAGGCTGGAAAGCAGGGGACGACGGATCATGGCGACGGGGCTCCGGTGGTCGGCTTGCTGTATCGGGTACGCGTAGTTTACGCCGATGGCGGCCTGACGGATGCCGCGCCGGTCAGTCCATCGCCAGCGTGGCCGCGTGTTCGGTGACGCAGCCGCGCAGCTCCAGGTCCGGCATGCGGCGCACGATCAGCAGCGCCAGCACCGCCGCCGCCGCGCCCGCGGCAAAGATCAGGTGGAAGCCCGACTCCACGCCGCCTGCCAGCACCGCGCGCACGGACGGCGACAGCTGCGCAAAGGCCTCGCTGCCGTGGCGCAGCGCACCGAGGTCCAGCGCCTGCGTGACCCCCGAGGCCGCCAGCGCATGGCGGAATTCCAGCGTCAGCAGCGTGCCGGCGAGCGCCCCGCCCAGCGCGCTGCCGAGCGAGCGCAGCACCAGCAGCGCGCCCGTGCCGGCGCCGGTGTCGCGGCGCTCCAGCGCGTTCTGCACGCTCATCAGCGTGGCCACCATGGTCATGCCCAGGCCCACGCCGGCCAGCGTCATCGCCGCCAGCACCACCGCCAGCGGCACCGCCGGCGTCACCAGCGCCAGTGCGATCAGCCCCAGCGCGCCGGCGATATAGCCGGCGGTCAGGATGCCGCGCATGCGGCCCACGCGCGGCGCCAGCCACGCCACGATAAAGTTGCCCGCCACGGTGGCCAGCAGGAACGGCATCACCAGCAGGCCGGAGGTCGATGCATCGGCGCCGCGCACCAGCTGGAAGTGCAGGGGCAGGGCGAAGATGCACAGGAAGATGTCGAGCGCGGCCAGCGCCGAGGCGGCCACGCCCATCACATAGGCACGGTTGGCAAACAGGCGCGGCGGCAGCATCGGATCCGCGGCGCGGCGCTCCTGCCAGGTCAGCAGGACCACGGCGGCCACCGCGGCCAGGAGCAGGGCACCCAGCTCTGGCGAGAGCCAGTCGTAGACGTCGCCGCCCCAGCTCATCGCCAGCAGGAAGGCGACGATGGCCACCGCCAGCAGCAGCGCCCCCAGCCAGTCCACCCGCGCACGCCCGCCACGCGGCGGCAGCATGGCCAGACCGCGGTAGCACATGAACATCGCCAGCAGGCCCAGCGGCACGTTGACCCAGAACAGCCAGCGCCACGACATATGGTCAGAGACCCAGCCGCCCACCAGCGGCCCGGCGATCGACGCCACCGCCCACACCGTGGCCAGGTAGCCCTGGTAGCGCCCGCGCTGGCGCGGCGCCACCACATCGGCAATGGCTGCCTGCGCCAGCGACATCAGCCCGCCGCCGCCCACGCCCTGCAGCGCGCGGAACAGGATCAGCTGACCCAGCGTCTGCGCCAGCGCGCATGCCACCGAGGCGCCGATAAACAGCGTGATCGCCACCATCAGCAGGCGCCGCCGGCCAAAGCTGTCCGACAGCTTGCCGTACAGCGGCGTGGTCACCGTCGACACGATCAGGTACGCCGTCACGATCCATGACAGGTGGCTGAAGCCGTTCAGGTCATTGGCGATCGCCGGCACCGCCGGGATCACCACGGTCTGGTCGAGCGCGGCCAGCAGGATGCACAGCACGATGCCGCCGATCACCCGCATCACGGCGCGATGGTCGTGGGCGGGCAGGGCCGGCGTGGTGTCCCGGGCGGATGCGGCAGAAGTGGGTGAAGACATGGGCAGGCACGAAACCGCAGCGATGTGCGGTGAAAGCTACGTCAAATGCAGGGAATATCGGCCGGGAACCGCGCAATAGGGGGCGTGACGCCGTCGCGGGTGACCTAATTCAGCGAACGCATAATTATATGCGGCCAGCAAATATCGCGCTCGTGACCCAGATATCTGGCACGTCACTTGCGTGGCAAGGATCAGGCACGATGGTCGATGCAAGATCACATCGCCACTACGAAGGTAAGATTTCGTCATGACCGAGACCCCACGACACGAAGCAGGTCAGGCCGCCGATGCGGCCGGGCCCGAACTGGGCCAGTGGCACCCCGTGCTGGCCATCGAACAGGCCGATGGCGACGGCCCTTTTGCCGCCCGGCTCTTTGGCCGCGCGCTGGTGCTGTGGCGCAATGTCGACGGCTGGCACGCCTGGAACGATCGCTGCCCGCACCGCGGCGCCGCTTTCACGCTGGGCGCCGTGCGCGATGGCCTGCTGCATTGCGGCTATCACGGCTGGCGCTTTGCCTCGGGCGGCCGCTGCACGCGCTATCCCGCCCACCCGGAACTGGTGCCCGCGCCGCGCGCCTGCGCCACCACGCACGCGGTGCGCGAGGGCTACGGGCTGTTATGGGTACGCCTTGGCGGCGACGGCACCGAGGCCGTGCCCGAACTGCCGTCCTTCCCCGAGTACCACGACGCCGAATGCCGCCACGTGGTCTGCGGCCCCTACGACGTTGCCACCTCGGCGCCACGGTTGGTGGAGAACTTCCTCGACATGGCGCACTTCGGCTATGTCCATGACGGCTACCTGGGTGACCCGGCGCACACCGAAGTGCCGCCCTATGAAGTGAAAGCCATCGGCGATGCGCGCAAGCCCGACGCGCTGCGCACCATCGGCTGCCGCGCCTGGCAGCCGCGCGCGCACGCCAGCGCCGCCGGCGGAGCCATGGTCGAGTATGAATACCGCGTGGTTGCGCCCTACGCCGCGATCCTGACCAAGGTGCCCGACCTCGGCGACAACCATCGCGGCGCCATCGCGCTGTTTATCGGCCCGCGGGACGAGGAATCGAGCCGCGTGTGGTTCGTGATGTCACTGGTGACGGACGATGACGACGCCAGCCTGCGCGAATTCCAGGACACCATCTTCCTGCAGGACAAGCCGATCGTGGAATCGCAGCAGCCGCGCCGCCTGCCGTTGCGCACCGGGGTGGAGGTGCCCCAGCCGGCGGACAAGCTGGCAGGCGCGTACCGCCGCTACCTGGCGGCGCATGGGGTGAGGTTCGGCACGCTGGGCTAGCCGGCGGGCGCGCGCGGGAGAGTGGACGGGGCGGGCGCATGCAATGCGACCAGCCCCCGAACACGACAGGCCTAGCGCCCGCCCCCGGTGATGTAATGCTCCAGCTGCTCGATGATGAACTGCTGCTCGGAGATGATGTCCTTGACCAGGTCGCCGATCGACAGCATGCCGATCAGCTCGTCGCCTTCCATCACTGGCAGGTGGCGCAGCCGGTGCCGGGTCATCAATGCCATGCATTCGTCGGTGGTCTGGCTGGCGCCGACGTAGATCACTGCATTGGTCATGATGTCGCGAACCAGCGTCTCGCGCGAGGTGCGCGACATCAGGATCACCTTGCGCGCATAGTCGCGCTCGCTCAGGATCCCCAGGATCTCGCCATGCTCGATCACCAGCAGCGCGCCGATGCCTTTCTCCGCCATCAGTTGCAGCGCGGCGTAGACGGTCGCCGTGGGCGGGATGCTGTAAATGGCCTGACTCGGCTTGGACTCCAGAACCTGGCGTGCGGTTTTCATCACCAACTCCTTTTCCGTCGACAATGCAATGCGGCTGGCGGTGCCTGCTTAGGTGCCAATGGCATCAGAGTAGCAAAGTAACGCGCGCCGTTACAGGGTGACTTACGCGAATCTTTGTAAGCAATGTTGTGACGCGCTCATGGCAGGCGTGGGTCAAGGCAGTCCTGACCTCACTCCGTCAGCATCCGCACCTTCACCTTCTTGCCCTTGACCTTGCCGGCATTGAGCCGCTTCACCGCCTCGCGCCCGATGCTGCGCTCCACCGCGATATAGGTAGACATCTCCAGCACATTGATCTTGCCGATCTGCTCCTTGGTGAAGCCCGCCTCGCCGGTGAGCGCCCCCAGGATGTCGCCGGGGCGGATCTTCTCCTTGCGGCCGCCCAGCATCTGCAAGGTCACCATCGGCGGCAGCAGGCGTTCATTGCTGGCGGGCCTCAGGTCGGCCAGCGGCTGCCATTCGAATTCGCCGCCGTGGTGCTGTTCCAGGTTGCCCACGCGGCCCATCTCGTCCATGCTGACCAGGCTGAAGGCCCAGCCTTCCTGGTCGGCGCGGCCGGTGCGGCCGATGCGGTGCACGTGGACTTCAGGATCGGGCGTGATCTCGACATTGATCACTGCCTCGAGCTGCGCGATATCCAGCCCGCGCGCGGCGACGTCGGTGGCCACCAGCACCGAGCAGCTGCGGTTGGCAAACTGCACCAGCACCTGGTCGCGCTCGCGCTGCTCCAGCTCGCCGTGCAGCGCCAGCGCCTGGTAGCCCTGCGCGCGCAGCAGCTCCACCAGCTCGCGGCAGCGCGCCTTGGTATTGCAGAAGGCCAGCGTGCTGACCGGGCGGAAGTGATCCAGCAGGCGCCCCACCGTGTTCAGGCGCTCGCCTTCCTCGACCTCATAGAAGCGCTGGCGGATGGTGGTGTTGTCGTGCGTAGCCTCCAGCTTGACCGACTGCGGGTTGCGCAGGAAACGGTGGCTGAGCTTGTCGATGCCGGGCGGATAGGTGGCCGAGAACAGCAGCGTCTGCCGGTCCTTCGGGCAGCGGCTGGCCACATAGGCGATGTCGTCGAAGAAGCCCATGTCGAGCATGCGGTCGGCCTCGTCCAGCACCAGCGTGTTGATGCCGGACAGGTCCAGGCTGCCGCGGTCGATGTGATCCAGGATGCGGCCGGGCGTGCCCACCACGATATGTGCGCCATGGATCAGGCTGTCGACCTGCGGCCGCATCGGCGAGCCGCCGCACAGCGTCAGCACCTTGATGTTCTCTTCGGCGCGCGCCAGGCGGCGGATTTCCTGCGTGACCTGGTCGGCCAGCTCGCGCGTGGGGCACAGCACCATCGCCTGCACGTCGAAGCGGCGCGGATCGAGCCGGTGCAGCAGCGCCAGCCCGAAGGCGGCGGTCTTGCCGCTGCCGGTCTTGGCCTGCGCCACCAGGTCCTGGCCCGCCAATGTGATCGGCAGGCTGGCCGCCTGGATCGGCGTCATTTCGTCATAGCCAAGCTGCGCCAGCGTGGCGAGCATGGTGGGCGACAGCGGCAGGTTGGAAAAAGCGGTGCCGGCTTGCGGCTGGGCGGGGGTCGAGTTCATGCGCGATTATAGCGATCCAGGGACGTCGATCCGTCAGTCATCGGCCGGCGGCGCCCAGTCCAGCCGCTCCAGCAGCGCCTGCGCCGCGGCCGGCGCGCGTTCCTTGGCGCCGTTGATAAAGAAGACAAAGACTTCGCGCTTGCGCGCGGCGGACTTGCGGTCTTCCACCGTCGGCAGGTCGTCCGGCTGGTGGCCCTGCGCCCACGTGCGCACCCGTGCAGCCCACGCATCCAGGTCCCTGGGCGCGTAGCCGGCCTTCAGCTTCGCGCTGCTGGCCATCAGCCGTGCATAGACAAAGTCTGCCGTGAGATCCGCCATCGACGGAAACTTGGGCGAATCGGTAAAGACGGTGGCGGCCTTGTACTTGCGCGCGAGCTTGAGGTAGTCCGGCGACTGGAAGCTGTCGTGCCGCACCTCCAGCACGTGGCGCAGCTTCACGCCTTCCACCGAATCCGGCAGCAGCTGCAGGAAGGCCTCGAAGTCCTCGGCATCGAACTGCTTGGTGGGCGCGAACTGCCACACCACCGGACCCAGCTTGCGGCCAAGCTCGGCAATGCCGCTGTCGATGAAGCGTTCGATCGATTCGCCGGACTCGGCCAGCACGCGCCGGTTGGTGGCAAAGCGCGAGGCCTTCACCGCGAACACAAAATCATCCGGCGTCTCGTCGCGCCATTTGGCGAACGAGGTGCGCTTCTGCGTGCCGTGGTAAGTGCTGTTGATTTCGATCGCGCTGAGGTGGCGGCTGGCGTAGGCCAGCTCACGTGCCTGCGCCAGGCCGGCGGGATAGAAGTTGTCGCGCCACGGGGCGAAATTCCAGCCGCCGATGCCAACCCGCACCGGCTCGGCGGACGTGGCGGCTTTGCGTGGCCTGGCCTTGGGTGTGGCCTCTGAGGTTGCTGCAGTCCTGGATGCGGCCTTCGCCGCGGTGCGTGCTGCCATGGCGCGATCTCCCGAAACGCGAGACTGGCAGTCTAGCGGGAAACTGCGCCAGGCGGTGGCGGCGCAACCACGCCCCTGGCCAACAAAAAAAGCCGGAAGAGGGCCAGGCCCCCTTCCGGCTCCGGTCCCGGTCCCCCGGAATCAGAACGAGAAATTCACCAGGGCGTCGGCAGCGCTCACGTCCGCCGGCTGGGTCTGCACCGCACCCGTGGCGCTGGTGGCCTGCACGCTGTACTTGCCCGCGGCAGCGCCATCCGGCTGCAGCGGAATCGGCAGCGCGGCCTGGTAGGTGCCGATCACCGGAGCGGCCACCGGCAGCGCCGGTTCGGTGGCAAACATGCTGTAGGCGCCGGTATCGCTGGCGGCAGCCGTGGCCGCAATCTCGAAATTGCCGCCATTGACCAGTTGCAGCGCGCGCAGGGTCGCTTCCGCCGAAACCGGCGTGACCGAACCCGAAACCCGGCGATAGGTCGACGCCGGCAGCGACATCGGTGCGGCCGCGGTCGAGATCGCCGTGGGCGTGCCCACCACCACCGGCACGCCGCGCACGATGCCCGCCGCCTTGGCATTGGCAGAACCCGGCACCACCACCACGTCAACCGGGCCGGCCGTGCTGCTCTGCTCGATCGGCACCAGCTTGAAGTTGCCGTTGGCGTCCGCCACCGTCGACTTCACCACCACGCCGTTGCGCTCGGCATAGACGCGCGCGCCCGGTGCCCCGCTGACCACGCCGTTCACTTCACCGCTGACGGTCGTCGGGATCGCCGTCACCACCGGCTTCAGGCCGAAAGTGCCATTGCCGCGCGTGACCACCGACTTGCACGCGTCAAAGTCCAGCACCAGGTCGGTCAGCGTATCCTTTGCCACGGTGAACGGCCGGTTGATCTTGATGCCCGACTGCACCGCGCTGGGCGTATCCAGCGCCTGCTCAGTGCCGCCGATGGGCACTACCGAATTGGCCAGCGCACCGGCACCGCTGCCACGGTTGGCATCGAGCACCAGGCGCACCTGCTGGTAGTTGCCGGCAGGCAGCGCGGTCTGGCCCAGCACCGTCATCACGCCGTTGGTCAGCGACAGCAGATCGATCTTGCGCGCGGGCACGACGTCGATATCGACCCAGCCCCCGGCGCTCGTCTCGGCGCTGGCGCTGCTATGCACGCGCACCTTGTTGACGGTCACGAAGACATTGTTGAAGCCACAGGCCGGCGCATCGGTCATCGAGACCTTGAGCGTGCCCTGCCCGCCGCCATCATCGCCGCCACCACCACCGCAGGCGGCCAGCGCCAGGGCACCGCTCAGGGCAAGCACGCGCAGCGGCGCGGAAGTCAAAGAAAGGAATGACACGGTAGGCTCTCCGTTTGGGTTATTTGTGAGTTGATCGGAGGATATGTTGCCGATCGCATAACGGCTGTAAATCTTTGTAATACGTTGTGAAAAAGTCGTTAGCTTGTCTGCATGACGGATCAGCAACGCTTGACGACAGGCGTAACTTGCCCAAGCCGCCGTCGGATGCGCTGCGGCAAGCGTTCTGCTGCGGCAGCTGTCATAGTCATGAACGCCCCCATCGACATCACTGCTGCAGTGCAACGCCGCTTGTATTGCAATGCATTCGATCTGGCGTTTGATCCCGCCGAAATCCGCTCCACTCGCTCCTGCGTGTGTTCGCGTTACGAATGCAGATCCGCCAGCGCGCATTCCCGGGAAGCGCAAGCGCACTATCCTGCACCAACTTGGCGCGTTGTGTCGTCAACCTGATCGCATTCGACCGGCTTTCGCCTGCCTGTCGCGCTGGACAAGGCCGAGGCCACCGCCGGCATGCGCTCAGTGCTGATCGCATCGGTAATCGCACTGGTACTGTGAATCCGTCACCGCTGCCTCGCGCGTAGCCGCCGACGGCGGCGTCGTGATCGGCGAAGTCATCACCACCATGGGCCAGATCGAGAACGCCTCGGTCAGGGTCTCCGACATCATCGGCGTGATCGAAGGCATCGCCTTCCAGACCAACATCCTGGCGCTCAATGCCGCGGTGGAAGCCGCCCGCGCCGGCGACCAGGGCCGCGGCTTCGCGGTCGTGGCGGGCGAAGTGCGCGCCCTGGCGCAACGCAGCGCGCAGGCAGCCAAGGAAATCAAGACCCTGATCGAATCCACCGTGGGCAGCGTCAGTTCCGGCTCCGGCCAAGTCCGCCGCGCCGGCCACACCATGAGCGAGATCGTCAGCAACGTCTCCAGGGTGACCAGCATTATTTCCGAGATCACTCACGCAGCCATGGAACAGACCCGCGGCATTCAAGAGGTGAATATGGCGGTGAGCCAGCTGGATCAGATGGTGCAGCAGAATGCGGCGCTGGTTGAGCAATCCACGGCTGCTGCCGCGGCGCTGCAGACGCAGGCCGGAAGCCTGGCGGGGGCGGTGGGGCAGTTCAGGTTGGGGTGAGGCCGGCCCCCTCCTTAAAGCTAATCTCCGCAAATTCCGCGGAGAATGGTCCCGCCAAACTCCGCAGAGCCCAAAAAAGGGCCATTCGAAACGCTTGTTCAGCGCGGAGCGTCAGTGCGTTGGGAGCCCGTGGGCATGCTTCCTCCCGCCAATCGCCCCCGACGCCGCCGCCCGCAGGATCCGCTGGAACGTCGGGCACTCCATATGGCTTGGCGCCGGACAAACCGCCGCATGCCGCAGTCCGTCGCGCATCGCAGTCAGCTTGCGGATGGTCCGGTCCAGCTCATCCGCCTTGGCCGCCAGCACCTGCCGGTCGATGTTCGGCTGGCCCTGTGGCGAGAACATCTGCGCGATGTCATCCAGCGAGAAACCGGCGGCACGCCCCAGCGCGATCAGCGCCAGCCGATCCAGCACGCCGGCATCGAACATGCGCCGCATCCCGCGCCGGCCGATGGACGCGATCAGCCCCTTTTCCTCGTAGTACCGCAGCGTCGAGGCCGGCACGCCAGCCTGCCGGGCCACTTCCGCAATATCCAGGCTTGTCACCGCTTGACCTCAAGTTGACTTGAACTGGCACAGTGTAGCTTCCATGCCAGGACGGCGTGCAAGGGGATACAACCATGGGTGAGCAACAGCAGACCAGCAGCAACGGCGGCGACCAGGCCGCCCTGTGGAACGGCCCGTCCGGCCATGCCTGGGTCGCGGAGCAGGCGGTGCTCGACGACATGTTCCGGCCGCTGGAAGGCCTGCTTGTCGATACGGTCGGCAAGACTTCCGCGCAGCATGTGCTCGATGTCGGCTGCGGCACCGGCAGCACTACGATCGCGCTGGCGCGTAGGCTCGGCGCGCAGGGCAGATGCACCGGCATCGATATTTCCGAGCCGATGCTCGCCGCTGCACGGGCACGCGCGCAGCACGGCGGCTCGACCGCCAGCTTTATTCGCGCCGACGCGCAGGACTATGCCTTCGCGCCAGCAAGCTTCGACAGCATCGTGTCGCGCCTGGGCGTGATGTTCTTCAGCGAGCCGGTGCGGGCCTTTGCCAACCTGCGCCGGGCTGCAACACCGGATGCCACGCTCCACTGCATCGCCTGGCGCAGCGCCGCAGAGAATCCGTTCATGACCACCGCCGAGCGAGCGGCCGCACCGCTGCTGTCCAACCTGCCGCGGCGGCAGCCGGGGGCGCCGGGGCAGTTCGCCTTCGGCGACCGCCAGCACGTGCATGCCATCCTGGAAGAGGGCGGCTGGACCGGGATCGATGTCGAGCCGATCGACTTCGCCTGCACGCTGCCGGAGCCTGCGCTGGTGGACTACCTGTCCCGCCTGGGTCCCGTCGGACTGGCCCTGCGCGAGGCCGATGCAAGCACACGCGCCAGCGTCGTCGCAACCGTTCGCGCAGCATTCGAGCCTTACGTTCATCGCGCAACTGTGCGCTACACCGCTGCCTGCTGGATGATCACCGCCCGCGCTGCGGCTTCATCACTGACCGCCGGCGAGACTGCCCATGCCTGATACATCGGTGGCGCTCATGTTCAATGCAATCGTGATCGGCACCGGCGCAACGCTGGTGATGGACGCCTGGGCCATCCTGCGCAAGCGGCTGCTGGGCGTGCCTGCACTGGACTATGGATTAGTTGGCCGTTGGCTCGCATGGCTGCCGCGAGGACGCCTTTGCCACCATCCCATCGCCGCATCGCCGCCGGTGCGCGGCGAGCGCGGGATCGGCTGGATCGCGCATTACCTGACCGGCATCGTGTTCGCGGCCATCCTGCTGGGACTATGGGGACTCGACTGGGCGCGTCATCCGACGCTGGCGCCCGCGTTGCTCGTCGGCATCGTTAGTGTGGCCGCACCGTTCCTGCTGATGCAGCCGGCGATGGGTGCCGGCATCGCCGCGAGCCGCACGCCGCGGCCGAATGTGGCACGGGTGCATAGCCTGGTGACGCATGCGGTGTTCGGGCTGGGGCTCTATGTGGCAGGTTGGGTCGTGAGCCTGGTAGTGATCTGAAAAGCGGGCACAGCGGCAGGCTGCCGTTGTCAGATCCAAGGTAGAGGAGAAATTTCCGCGGCTCTCCGGATTTATGGCCTCAGCCAGGCATCCGAGACCGCGCCCAAAAGTTTGCCGCCCGCTTCTGTGGGCTATCGAACCGTAGATTGCTGGCGCCGCTCCAGAATAGAAGTCCATCGGCGCCCGCTTCAGCGCCGGACGATCCCCACCATCCACGGGCGACAGGATGACAAGGCTTCCGGGCCGTCTGGCCGCTTGCATCGCGTTCGGTCTTCTGCTGGCTGCCAGTGCGCAGGCGTCGGATATCGCCTGCAAGACCACGCTGCGTCCTTCGCGCTGCGACGATCCGCTCGCCGCCGGCACGTCCTGCCTGCATTCAGTGCCACACGCCGGCGACCTGATCTGCGATCACGCCATGCTCCAGCGCGAACACGAGCGCATCCATGCGGACCAGCAGCGCCGGCTGCGCGCCGGCGCGATCCAAGGGAGCGACATCGCCGCCTGGCGGGAGCGCCGGGACGCCTGCACGTCGGTGGCATGCCTGGACCGGGTCTTTGCCAGCTGGCGCCGGCATCCAGCCAGGAAACCGCCGCGGGCTGCCGCGCCGCAACCAACGCCGCCGGCGGCGCGGGCGCGGGAGGCGTCGAGGAACAAGCAGGCTGCGGTCAGGGTCGAGGCCTCGCGGCCAGCGGTCGCGCCACCTCCAGCGACGCTAGCGACGCCAGCGACTCAACCGGCAGCGGAGCCGCTCCCCGCTCCACCACCGTCAGAGCCATTGGCAGAAGCGGGGATTCAGGCGCCCCCTGTGGTAATCCAAAGAGCCTCCGGCCCGACGCTCCAGCAAGCCTCCATTCGTCCGATCCCGGCGCCGCAACCACGCGGCTGGACATCGCTGGGAACGCTGGCGTGGCTGGGCATGTGCGGCGCGGGCATCGCCTGCTGGTCCCGGCGTACGCGAGGCGAGTGGCTGCCGGGGGTCACCCGCCTGCGCGCGCGGACTCGGGATGCCCCGCCCATCGTGCTGTTGGTGAGCGGACTGCTCGCTTTGAACGGGGTGCTGCTGTTGTGCGTCCTGACGGGGAGCCGGCCATTGTCGTGAGCTCACGCCGTCGCGCCGTCCCACGCAGGCTTGCACCAGCAAAGCAGCATGCTCGCTGCCAGGCGCAGGCCGCTGAGCGGATGCATCAGGCAATGCCGCACCTGCCCGCTGCGGCTTTCGCCGTACAGGCACCACATGCAGAAGTGCTCGCAGTTGTTGGTCAGCAGGCGGTAGCAGTCCTCGCCCAACCGTGAGCGGGCGCGGCCGACGGATTCAGCGGCACTGTACCGCGCCATCGGCGTGCCCAACACCGTGATGCCATGGCCGGCAGCAAAGGCGGCCAGGCTCAGTTCTTCCACCGGGCCGCGCTGCTGCCGGTGGCAATAGCCAGCGTAGTGCACCACCATGCCACGCCCGACGTAGATGCCGTGGTGTGCATAGCCATGCCGCGGCGTGACCAGGTGTGCGCCGAGGGGCGGCTCTGCATCGGCGGCGAGGCGCTATGCCAGGACGTGCGGGCTGTGGGTGGCCTGCGCCGTTGTCTTCGTCGTTTCACCGAGGGATGCCATCACCGTCTCCGTTGCAGGCCTCTGTCGGGCCATGCCCTATGACTGCATGGGGCGTGCCAGTGACGGGTGAGGTGGGCACCTAGTGGTGTGGGCGTTGCATGAAGGGGGGCGAAGCGAGGGATGCGAGATACGGCCCGATGCCGAGCGGCCGTGCACCGCAGAAACAGGGCTCGGCCGGTTTGATCAAATGATCAAATTCCGAGCACCGCCACGATCCATTGATCAAAGCATCAAGCCGCCGGCAAGGCATCGCGATGGCGGCGACACACCCTGCGCCGGGCGGCTCATTCCGGCAGCGGGTACTTCCTGGCGTTCATCTCCATCTTGGCGCGGATCGCCGCGTCCAGGTCCACGCCCAGCGCCGTCACCAGCTGCGCCAGGTAGATGGTGATATCGGCAAGCTCTTGCTCCACATGCTCGCGCTCGTCGGTGGACATGATGGCGCGCGATTCCGCGTCGGTCTGCCACTGGAAGATCTCGACCAGCTCGGACACCTCCACGCTCAGCGCCATCGCGAGGTTCTTGGGGCTGTGGTACTTGCCCCAGTTACGGGCCTTGCCGAAGTCTTGGGCGGCTTGCTGGAGGTTCTTGATGTCGATCAGGGGCATGATGGTGTGACGAAAGCGGTTCACAGCGCGCCGGCAATGCGCCGGCGCAAGACGCAGATTTAATCACGACCCGGCCACCCTCGACACCCGGGCGGCCTGAGGCTTACCCTTCGCTTGTGCATCCACCGCCGCAACGGAGGTTCCCCATGCGCCCGACTCCCGGCCTGGCAATTGCCACTCTCGCCGGCACGCTCGCCTACCTGGCCATCGCCATTGCAGGCTGGGGTGGCATCGCCCCCTTCTTCGCGCACCCGGCGCGTGTGGCCCTGACCCTGGTCCTGTTCGCCCTGTCCATCGCCGCACTGTTCTCCGGCGGCAATATCAGCAGCGGCATGCGCGAGGACCGCGGCAACCGCTGGGTGCTGGCAGTGTTTGGCGTGCTGGGGCTGCTGGCGGCGTACCTGCCGCCCTTTACCGACCGCATCGGCTTCTGGACGCTCGATGGCGACACCATGCGCTGGATCGGCGTGGCGCTGTTTGCCGGCGGCGGCGTGCTGCGGCTGTGGCCGGTGTTCGTGCTGGGGCGGCGCTTCAGCGGGCTGGTGGCGATCCAGCCGGGGCACACGCTGGTGACCACCGGCATCTATGGCGTGATCCGGCATCCGAGCTACCTCGGCTTCCTGGTCAGTTCGCTGGGATGGGTACTGGCATTCCGCTCCGGCGTGGGCGTGGTGCTGACGCTGCTGATGGTGCCGGTGCTGCTGGCGCGCATCCGGGCGGAAGAAGCGCTGCTGCGCGACCAGTTTGGCGACGAGTACGCATCGTACTGCGACCGGACCTGGCGCATGCTGCCGGGCATCTACTGAGCGCGGCGCAGCGGCGCCCCGCGCACTTGGCGGATCAAATCGCCAGTCACCAAGGGTTATCCCTAGTCATTCATTCCCATTTTCCGGGACTCTAGGTTTTGATTTCTGGGAATCAGGTCCTATTCTTGGGCCCTATGTTGAATGCCGTCGACAACCCCACCACCGTGAAGCCCGCGACCTCCGCGCCTGCCGAACCCGCCCAGCCCGCGGGCGGTGCCGATCGCGTGCTGTTCGTGCTGGCGGCGCTGGCGCAACACGGCGCGCCGATCACGGTGCGCGAGCTGGTTGCCAAGACGGGCCTGCCCAAGAGCACGCTCTACCGGCAGCTGATGTTGCTCAAGCGCTGGGGCTTCGTGCTGGAGTCCGACGGCGAATACGCGCCGGGCCCGATCAGCCTGCAACTGGCGCTTGGCTTTGACATGGCCTCGCATCTGGCGCGCGAAGCCCTGCCCGACATGCAGCTGCTGGCGCAGCAGTCCGATGAAAGCGTGGGCCTGGTCGTCGCCGTCAAGGATCACGTGGTGTGCCTGGAGATGGTGGAGAGCCGCCAGTCGCTGCGCTGCTCGTTCGAGAAGGGCCGCGGCGTGCCGCTGCGCGCCGGTGCATCGGCCAAATCGCTGCTGGCGTTCATGCGCGACGAAGCGCGCGAGCGCCTGGTCCGGGCCCAGTGCGAGCCAGGCGAAGCCGAACGGCTGCTGGCCGAGCTGGGCGCCATTCGCGAGACCGGCTACGCCGTCAGCGAGGGCGAGGTGGATCCGGGCGTGTGGGGCGTGAGCGCGCCGCTGTTCTCGCGGCGCAGCAAGGCCGATGCGCTGGGCTCCATCACGCTGATGGTGCCGGCCACGCGGCGGCAAGGGCGCGAGACCGCGCTGATCGACATGACCGTGGCAGCGGCGATGCGGATTTCCGCGCGGCTGCAGTCTTACTGAATACCAAGCAATTCGTTACCGCCGCCGTCGGCAAATCCATGCGACGGCAGATCCCTCGTTCCCGAGAATAGGAGACTTCCATGAACCTTCGTCGCAAATGCCTGATGGCCGGCCTGGCAACCCTGACCGCCCTGACCCTCGGCACCGCCGCGCACGCGCAGGACAATGCCGTGCTGCGCGTGGCCACCGACGCCACCTTCCCGCCGATGGAATTTATCGAGAACGGCAAGCGCACCGGCTTTGACGTGGAGCTGGTTGAGGCCATGGCCAAGACCATGGGCAAGCGGGTCGAATGGACCGACATCGACTTCAAGGGCCTGATCCCGGGGCTGGTCTCGCGCCGCTTCGACATGGCAGTGTCCGGCATCTACATCACCCCCGAGCGCCGCAAGGTGGTGGACTTCACCGAGCCGTACTACGTCGGCGGCCTGGTGGCGCTGGTCAAGAGCGGCAACACCACCGTCCACGCCCCGGCCGACCTGAACGGCAAGAAGGTCAGCGTGCAGGTGGGCACCAAGTCGGTCAGCTTCCTGCGCGACACGTATCCGCAGGTGCAACGCGTGGAAGTCGAGAAGAACCAGGAAATGTTCAACCTGGTCGAGATCGGCCGCGCCGATGCCGCCGTGACCGGCAAGCCGGCCGCGATGCAGTACGTCAAGACCCGCGGCGGCCTGCGCATGGTGGAGCAGCAACTGACCACCGAGGAATACGGCATGGCCGTGCGCAAGGACACGCCCGAGCTGACCCGCGCCCTCAATGCGGCACTCGCCAAGGTGAAGGCCGATGGCACCTACGCCAAGCTGACCCAGAAATGGTTCGGCACGGCCGCCAAGTAAGCCGCGCGGATCATCATCATGGAATTGGATTTTTCTCCTGTCTTTGCCGGCTGGCATGACATCGTCCACGGCGCCGTCATCACCGTGGAGGTGACGGCCTGCGCGCTGGTGCTGGGCTGCGTCATGGGCCTGCTGGTCGGCATCGGCCGGCTGGACCCGAAGCGCCGCTTCATCTTCGGCATCTGCACCGCCTACGTGACCTTCATCCGCGGCACGCCGCTGCTGGTGCAGCTGTTCCTGCTGTTCTTCGGGCTGCCGCAGTTCAACATCCTGCTGCCGGCCTTTGTGTGCGGCGTGATCGGGCTGGGCATCTATTCCGGCGCCTATGTGTCGGAGATCGTCCGCGGCGCGATCCAGTCCGTGGACAAGGGCCAGATGGAAGCCGCGCGCTCGATCGGCATGTCGTCCGGCCAGGCCATGCGCGCGGTGATCCTGCCGCAGGCCATCGTGCGCATGATTCCGCCGCTGGGCAACGAATTCATCGCCCTCATCAAGAACTCGGCGCTGGTGTCGCTGCTGACCATTGCCGACCTGATGCATGAGGGCCAGAAGATCATCAGCGTGTCGTACCGGTCGCTGGAAGTCTATCTGGCGATCGCGCTGGTTTATCTGATCCTGACGAGCGCGGCCGGGCTGATCCTGCGGCGCGCCGAACAACGGCTGCGCATGGGAGGCATGGTGCAATGAGCGATTCCGCAATCATCCGGATCCGGAACCTGGGCAAATCGTTCGGCGGCCATACCGTCTTGCGCGGCATCGACTTCGATGTGGAGCCGTCGCAGGTCGTGGTCGTGATCGGCCCCAGCGGCTCGGGCAAGAGCACCTTCCTGCGCTGCTGCAACGGCCTGGAACAACCCGAGGCCGGCACCATCGACATCGTCGGCAAGCGCCTGGTGACCGACGGCCAGCTGATCGGCGAGCACGAGCTGAACCAGCTGCGCACCGAAGTGGGCATGGTGTTCCAGTCGTTCAACCTGTTCCCGCACCTGTCGGTGCTGCACAACGTCACGGTGGGTCCCCGCATGCTGCGCGGCGCCTCGCGCGAGGAAGCCGAGCGCAAGGCGACGGGCCTGCTTGAGAAGGTTGGCCTTGCGCACAAGGCCCACGCCATGCCCGCCAGCCTGTCCGGCGGCCAGAAGCAGCGCGTGGCCATTGCCCGCGCACTGGCCATGGAGCCGCGCGTAATGCTGTTCGACGAGCCGACCTCCGCGCTGGACCCCGAACTGGTGGGCGAAGTGCTGCAGGTGATGAAGGTGCTGGCCGCCGAAGGCATGACCATGGTCGTGGTCACCCATGAAATGGGCTTCGCCCGCGAAGTGGCCGATGTGGTGGTGGTCATGGATGGCGGCGGCATCATCGAGGCCGGGCCGCCGTCGGTCATCTTCTCGGCGCCGACGCAGGAACGCACGCGCGGCTTCCTGCAGGCCGTGCTGACGCGGGCGTGACGATGGCTGTGACCCAGAACCTCTGGCAGGGCCGTGTCGACGACGGCGAGCGTGGCGACACCACGCGCCTGTTCCGCATCGTGCATGCGCTGGAAGCAGCGGACGTGACGCCCCTCGACGGCGCGCCGGTGCTGCTCGGTTTCAATTGCGACGCCGGCGTGCTGCGCAACCAGGGCCGTCCCGGCGCCGCGCACGGCCCCGACGCCATCCGCCAGGCGCTGGCCAACGTGCCGGCGCACGGGCTGCCCGCGCTATACGACGCCGGCAATGTCAGCTGTGACGACGGCGACCTGGAATCAGCCCAGCTGGCGCTGGCGGGCACCGTGCGCGACGTGCTGGCGCGCGGCGGGCTGCCGCTGGTGCTCGGCGGCGGCCATGAAGTGGCCTGGGGCACGTGGCAAGGCCTGCGCGCGCACCTGGATGCGCAGGACGATGGCGGGCGCGTGCTCATCATCAATATCGACGCCCACTTCGACCTGCGCACCAGCCGACCCGCAAGCTCCGGCACGCCGTTCGACCAGATCGCCAACGCCTGCGCCGAGCGCGGGCAGCCGTTCGACTATGTCTGCCTCGGCGTCAGCCGCCTCAGCAACACGCCGGCGCTGTTCAGCCGCGCCGATGCGCTGGGCGTCTGCTACGTCGAAGACGTGGACATGCAGGAGCGCCACCTGGCATCGCGCCTCGCGGAACTGGCGGCGCGCATCGATGCCACGGACCACGTGTACCTGACCATCGACCTCGACGCACTGCCCGCGGCCGTGATGCCGGGCGTGTCGGCACCCGCCGCCTATGGCGTGCCCTTGCCGGTGGTGGAGGAAGTGGCCATGCTTGCGCGCCGCAGCGGCAAGCTGCGCGTGGCCGACCTGGCCGAGTACAACCCGCAGTACGACCGCGACCACCAGGGCGCGCGCGTGGCGGCGCGGCTGGCCTGGCGCCTGTTCGGCTGACAGGCAAGTCACGCCCCCCCAAGCCGCGCGGCGGTTGGCACCAGCCGCGCCCGGCTATAGTATTGCCCTTCGCTACATTAAGCGATTCCGATCAGAATTGATAAAGCGAGGCGAGGGCAGTCCTGCGCCGGCGTGGCCGTCTTGCCGCGCCCCAGGCCGCCCATCGCCGGTTACGGGCGGAAGGGTCTGCGTGATCGAACAAATCGTTATCGTCGGCTTTGGCTGCATCGGCCAGGCCGTGCTGCCGCTGCTGGAACGAACCTGGCCGCGGGCAGCGATTACCGTGGTGGACCGCGTGCTCGACGCCGCGCGCCAGCAACTGGCCGCCCGCCACGGGCTGGATGCCATCGAAGCCACCATCACGGCCGGCAACTTTGAAGCGATGCTGGGCCCGCTGCTGCGGCCTGGCACTTTCCTGCTGAACCTGGCGCCGTCCGTCTGCAGCCGCGACCTGATCGCGCTGGCGCAGGCGCACGGCACGTTCTATGTCGATGCCGGCATCGAACCGTGGGACTATGAGGCCGACCCGCAGGCCTCGCACCTGAGCAACTACGCGCTGCGCCATGAACTGCTGGCCTTCGCCCGCAGCCGCGAGACGCAGCCGACCGCGTTGGTGGCGCACGGCGCCAACCCTGGGCTGGTCTCGGTGCTGGTCAAGGCCGCGCTGATGGAACTGGCCGGCAATGTCGGCTTGAATCAGCAGGAGCCCCAGGATCGCGCCAGCTGGGCTGCCCTGGCGCGATCACTGGACGTGCGCGTGATCCAGGTCGCCGAGTACGACAGCCAGCAAGCCCCCGGCTATCCGCGCGACGGCGAGTTCGCCAACACCTGGTCGGCCGAAGGCTTTATCACCGAATGCCTGCAGGACGCCGAACTCGGCTGGGGCAGCCATGAGCCCGCGCTGCCGCCCGATGGCTATCGCCACGGCTACGGCAGCGGCGCGGCCATCGCACTGGATCGGCCAGGGCACCGCACGCGCGTGCGGTCATGGTCGCCGGTGCACGGCCCGTTCGATGCGTACCTGATCACGCACAACGAATCGATCTCGATCGCCGAATACCTGACCGACCAGCCTGCCGGCCAGCCGCTGTACCGGCCCACCGTCTACTACGCCTACCGCCCGACATCCGCCACGCAAACCTCGATGCAATGGCTCGACGAACGCGCCGCCCCGCGCGTGCGCGGCGAACGCATCCTGCGCGACGAGATCCAGTGCGGCGAGGACGAACTGGGCGTGCTGCTGATGAGCGGCCGCCATGGCGCGGTCTGGTACGGATCGCGCCTCTCCACCCAACGCGCGCGCTCGCTGGCGCCGTACAACACCGCCACCAGCCTGCAGGTGGCATCGAGCCTGGTCGCCGGCATGCGGTCGATGCTGGCCAACCCGGCGCGCGGCGTGGTGGAATCGGATGCGCTCGACTTCCGCCCCGTGCTGGCCGACGCCGCGCACTGGTGGGCACCGCTCAGCGTGCAGTTCACCGACTGGCTGCCGCAGCCCGGCGCCACGTCGCTCGCCTTCACCGACTTCCTGCTGGACGACGCCTTGGCCCAGCCCGATCCATCGCCCCTGACAATGGCCTGCTGATGCAACGCATCCCCCAGACCCCGCGCCCCAACTGGCCGCGCGAACTTGAGAAGGTCGGCTTCCACTTCCATTCGCTGGACGAATTCAACGTCCCGCGTGAAGTCGATGACAACACCTTCTTCTACTGGCGCGAAGACGCCGCCTACGCCTTCAGCAAGCAAGAGGTGGAAACGCTCTACGCCGCCGCGTACGACCTGAACCAGCGCTGCCTGGAAGCCGTGCAGCACGTGATCGACCACGACCTGTTCGCGCGCCTGGCGATCGACAAGGACTTCGCGCAACTGATCCGCACCTCCTGGGACCGCGACGAGCCCACGCTGTTCGGCCGCTTCGACATGACGCTGGACCAGCACGGCGCGCCCAAGCTGTATGAGTTCAACGCCGACACCCCGACCTCGCTGATCGAATCCGCCGTCGCGCAGTGGTACTGGAAAGACACCGTGCAGCCCCAGGCCGACCAGTTCAACAGCCTGCACGACGCGCTGGTGGCGCGCTGGCAATGGCTGCGCAAGCACTACCGCAACGCCAGCCTGCTGCACCTTGCGTGCATGTTCGACAGCCAGGAAGACATCTGCAACACCGAGTACCTGATGGACACCGCGCTGCAGGCCGGCTGGTCCGTCAAGCTGGTCGACCTGCAAGACATCGGCACCGACGGCCGCGGCAACTTCTATGACGCCGACAACGTGCCGATGGAAGTCGTCTTCAAGCTCTATCCGTGGGAATGGATGGCCACCTCCGACTACCGCGACCAGCTGCCACACAGCCCCGTGCGCTGGGTCGAGCCGCCGTGGAAGGCCGTGCTGTCCAACAAGGCCATCCTGCCGATCCTGTGGGAGCTCTTTCCCGGCCATCCCAACCTGCTGGAAGCCAGCTTCGACCCCAGCCACTTCGCCGGTCAGCCGCACGCCAAAAAGCCCTTCCTGTCACGCGAAGGCGAGAGCGTGACCCTGGCCACCCCGGAAGGCGGCCACGTCCACAACCCCGGCGAATACGGCGCCGAAGGCTTCATCTACCAGGCCTATTCCCCGGCGCGTCGCTTTGACGGCCGCTACACCACGCTGGGCGTATGGATCGTCGACGACGTGCCCAGCGGCCTGTGCGTGCGCGAGGAATCCGGGCCCATCGCCAAGAACACCAGTTTCTTCGTTCCACACTACTTCATGAACGAGTAAGGACCGATGGCAAAGAAGAACAACAACGGCCGCAAGCCGTCGAAGTACGGCAGCCCGTACCAGCCCAAGCCAAAGGGATCGCCCAGGTCCGCGTGGCAGCCGCAGCCCTATGCGGGCGAGCAGAAACGCAGTTCGCCCACGCTGTGGATCATCGGCGCCTGCGCCGTGGTGGCCGGCGTGGCGGCACTCGGCTCCTGCAGCGACGACGCCGACGACGATCCCGGCGTGACCGTGCGCCGCGCCAGCTACGCCACGCTGGAAGACTGCGAAGCCGACTGGAACATCCCCAACGACTGCGAAAGCGTGCCGGTCGACGACCCCAGCACGATCTACAGCTCCAGCCTGAACGCATCCGCCAGCGACACCGCCACCGGCGGCTCCGGCACCAGCCACGGCAGCAGCCTGTACTACGCGCGCTGGTACGGCCCGTACTACACTTCCAGCGGCACCGTCTACCACCCCAACGGCACCCAGACCCAGCGGGACATGTCCGCCGGCCCGCTGCGCCCGATGAACGTCTACGACAGCACCGGCACGCGCACGCAATCCTTCACCAACGCCACCCCGCACGCCGCGATGGTGGAAGAAGCCACCGTACGCCGCAGCTCCCTCAGCGGCGGACGCTCCATGGGCCTGTCCATGCGCGCCGCGGCGGTATCGCGCGCGCCGGTGGTATCGCGCGGCGGCTTCACCAGCCGCTTCGGCAGCTCCGGACGCTCCGGCGGCGGCTGAGTGCCGCCTGCCGATCGCCATGTCGTATTTACATCCCTGACAACTGACAACGAGTCCAACCTATGGTCAATGCCATGCACCCGGCGCTTGCCTACCTGATCTATATCGTCACCAGCTTTGCCATGCTGGGGCTGTTCCTGCTGGTTTATACGCGGGTGACGCCGCATCGGGAATTCCAGCTGATCCGCGAGGGCAATGTTGCTGCGGCGTTGTCGCTGGGCGGTGCGGTGCTGGGGTTCTCGCTGACGTTGTCGTCGAGCATTCAGCACAACGCTACGTTTGGGATGTTTTTGTTGTGGGCGTTTGGGGCGTTTGCGGTGCAGGTGTTGGCTTATCTGGTGGTGGCGCGGGCCTTGGGGGGTGTTGGTGAGGCTATTTCCAGTGATAACCGGGGGGTTGGGGCGGTGATGGGGGTGATTTCGCTGGCGGTGGGGGTGGTTAATGCGGCTTGTTTGACTTGAGGTGATCTTGGGCCGAGGATCGCGAGGTTCCATTAGCAACCACATGACCAGACCAATGCCCGATCGCCCGCATCAGGAAGACCTGACCATCCGACTTGCCACCCAAGCCGATGCAGCTGCGATTTCGGCGGTTCATGCGCTTTGCTGGCATCAAGCATATGGCGAGCTGCTTCCCAAGGATATGCTTGCGAATGTGACAGCGGAAAGCCGGCTGCCAGCCAGGTATCGCATTCTCGCGGACCCATCGATAGCCTGTTTCGTCGCGACCAGTGAGGCTGAAGTCGTCGGCTTTTCCGATTGCGGACCATGTCGCGAAGCAGAGCAGGAATGTCGGGGAGAGGTCTACGCCCTCTACGTACTGCAGGCGTTTCATGACAAGCGTGTCGGACTGAGGCTTCTGTCGTGCTGCGCGTCAGCCTTGTTGAGGCGAGGTTCCAGTTCGATGCGCCTGTGGTCACTCGAGGAAAATGCACGGGCGCGCAAGTTCTACGAACGTGCCGGCGGACGACTGCTAGACCGGCGCGTCTCGACCCGGGGCTCAGTGGTACTGACTGAAGTGGAATATCACTGGGACCTCATTGGCATGAAGCGGCTCGCAGCGCTCAAGTGGCATTTGTTGTGTAAATGATCTTGCGGATCGCCGGCGGAAAGGCAAAGAGCGGGATCACCTGATCCCAGACGCGACGTCAGGACGCGGCGATCGGGGAGTAGTCCTTACCCCTTTGTCTTGGTCGAAGGCCTCCAGCTCGGCCAGCGCAGCCTCCGCACTGGGGGCCGCATACACGGGCTTGTGCGCCGCCGCCACGGCGCGGCGCCCCTTGCCGCCGGGCGCCTGGCGCCCGGCTGGGAGCCGGGATACCGGCTGGCTTCGCCGCACCCGGACTGAGGCAAGTCATACAGTCGCCGTCATCCCGTCGGCCCCCAACGTCCGCCCGGAGCGTCAGCCGGCGCGATCGCCGCGCTCCTCCACAGTAATCCGATGCAACAGGCGATCGTACCCATCATAGCCACCAGTCGCCGCATGGTTCACGCAGCGGTTATCCCAAACGACAAGCATCCCCTGCGACCACCGATGGCGATACACAAACTCCGGCCTGGCCTGGTGTTCAAACAGCGCACGCAGGATCGGCGCCGCCTCCTCATCGCTCATGCCATCGATGCCGATCGTATAACCCATGCTGACGAACAACGCAGTGCGCCCGGTTTCGGGATGCTTGCGCGCAATGGGATGTAGCTGCGTTGCCAGCGCACTATCCGAATAGCGGATAACCATCGAGCGCCCCTTGTCCTTCTCACCATACGCGCCCTGCCGCGAATAGCCGCGCCGCGCGGAATGGACCCCTTGCCTTCCGGCCACCAGTGATTTCAGTTCCTCCGGCAGCGCGTCCCAGGCGGCGTACTGGTCGGCGAACAGCGTGTCACCACCCACTGGCGGAATGACATTGCCGTATAGCACCGTAGCCGCCGGTGGCTGCGCCAGGAAGCTCCAGTCCGAGTGCCAGGACTCGGCAAAGATCGGCGTGCGCTCGTTGGCATCGCGCCGAACTTGCGCGACATGGGGATGGCCAGGGATGGCGGTGAAATAGGGATCGCTGCCGAGCGGGCCGATCGTTGACGCGAAGCGTTCGATGTCCTCGATGGCCAGGTCCTGGTCGGTGAAGGCAAGGACCTTGTGCTCAAGCCAGTGCCGGCGAATTTCTGCGACTTGCGCATCGGTCAGTGCCTGCTTCAGGTCCAGGCCCCTGACCAGCGCACCGCAGGGGGCCTCCTGCGGCAAAACTTGCATTGCCATTGCGTCTCCTTGATGTGCGTAAGGGAGCGAGTGGGGCGCACCAGGCGAACAGCGGCGCGCTCAGGCTGCCACGCCGACCGGGCGGTCGCCGGCGATGGTTGTGCGATGCAGCTCGCGGTCAAAGCCGTCATAGTCGTTCATCGCCAGATGCTGCGTGCAGCGGTTGTCCCACACGGCCAGCGCGCCGCGGGTCCAGCGGAAGCGGCAGGTGAATTCGGGGCGGGCGGCGTGGGCGTAGAGGTATTGCAGCAGCGGCGCGCTTTCTTCTTCGGTCATGCCCTCGAAGCGCATGGTGTAGGTGCTGTTGACGTACAGCGCCTTCCTGCCCGTGGCGGGATGCACGCGCACCACCGGATGGAGGACCTCGCTGTTGGCGCGGTCGTCGGTACGCACGTCCATCTTGTGGGCGGGGTCGCCGTTGTTGACCACGGCGCCCCTGGCGCCATAGGAACGCACGGGGCTATGCACCGCGCGCAACTTGTCGATCACCAGCTTTAGCCCATCGGAAAGCGCGTCGTACGCGTGATACATGCTGGCCCACATGGTGTCGCCACCGTAGGGCGGAATCACGCGCGCATACAAGGCAGACCCCAGCGGCGGGATTTCTGCATAGCTCATGTCCGTGTGCCAGGCACCGCCGAAGTTGCGTTTGGTTTGCTCTGCCTTGCCCTTCATCACCGGCAGGATTTCAGCGTGGCCTTCCAGCGCGCGGACGAACGGCACTTCCAGCAAATCGCCGAAGCGGGCGCTGAACGCCTTGTGCTGGTCCGGCGTCAACTGCTGGTCGCGAAAGAAGATGACCTGATGGTTGTGCAGCGCCGAGCGGATCTCTGCGAACGTCTCGTCCGGCACCGGCTGGGACAGGTCTACCCCACTGATCTCCGCACCGAGGGCGCCCGCGATGGGCTGGACATCGATGAAACGGTATTGCGACATGGCTTGCGTTCTCCTTGCTTAAAGCGTGTTAGCGACTGCGTGGGTTACTGGACGGTGATGTGGGCGCTACGCACCAGCGCGCGCCACTTCTGCGTTTCCGCGTCGATAAAGACACCGAACGCCTCCGGCCCGGCGCCGGAGATGACGCCGCCCATCTCATCGATCTTCTTGCGGACGTCGGGCATCTTCAGCACCGCTTCCAGCTCTGAATCCAGCCGGGCAACGATGGGCTTGGGCGTTGCTGCGGGCACCAGCACGCCGAACCAGCCTGCAATCTCATAGCCGCGCAGGCCGGCTTCCGCCATGGTGGGCACATCGGGCAGCAGCGGCGAACGCTGGGCCCCGGTGATCGCCAGCGCGCGCAGCTTGCCGGACTTCACCAGCTGCAGCGCCGACGGCATGTTGTCGAACATCACCGGAACATGGCCCGCCACGGTGTCGTTCAGCCCCGGCGCGCTGCCTTTGTAGGGAACGTGGGTCATGCGCACGCCGGCGGTGCTGGCAAACAGCTCGCCCGCCAGGTGCAGCGAGGTGCCGGCGCCCGGCGTTGCATAGGTCAGCGGCGTAGCCTGGCGCTTGCCGTACTGGATCAGGTCCTTCACGGAATGCACCGGCAGTGCCGTATTCACGACCAGCAGGTTGGGCACCGCCATCAGCATGGTCACCGGCGCGAGATCCTTGCCCGGCTTGTACGGCAGGTCGGGATAGAGCGAGGGATTGATAGCGATGGGGCCGATATTGCCCATCACGATGGTGTAGCCATCGGCCGGCTGCTTGGTCACGTAGTCAGTGCCGACATTGCCGCCGGCGCCTGGCTTGTTCTCCACCACCACGGGTTGCGCGAGCCGTTCCCCCAGCTTCTGGCCGACGATGCGCGCCAGCATGTCGGTGGATCCACCGGGCGGGTAAGGGACAACCCATTTGATCGGCTTGCTCGGCCAGGCATCGCTGGCCCAGGCGGCAGACCCGGGCATGATTGCAGCCGCGCAGGCCAGCGCGGCACTGAGAATGGGGCGCTTCATGTTGTCTCCTGTGGTGGAGCAGCGAGAATGCTTGCCGCCCACGCTTTCTTGGTTTATATTGTTCATCTAGTGAACGTACATTACACGTAGTGAACGGATGAAGAGTAATAGATCAATCCTCAGGTGTCTAGCCATCCTGCAAGCGTTCCGCCAGAACGGCCGTCCGACCCTGGCCGAGCTGTCACGCGCGGTGGACTTGCCCCACCCCACGGTGCTGCGATTCCTGCTGACGCTGGAGGAAGAGGGCTACGTGGCGCGCGAGGCAAACCAGTGGCGGCTCACCACGCGCGTGTTCGAGATCGGATTTGCCGCGATGGAAAGCCTGGGCGTGACCGAGGCGGTGCAGGAGCACCTGCAGCAGCTGGCCGACGCCTATTCCGGCACGGCGAACCTGGGGGAGATAAACCCCGAAGGCGTCATCATCGTCGGACGCGCAATGGCCCCGGCCGAGCGGCGCCGGCTGGTGGTCATGAACTTGCGGGTAGGCAGCGTGCTGCCGCCAGGCAGCGCGCTGGCGATGGCCCTTGCCCTGCCGGTCGGCGAATGGAGCGAGCTGGAATATCCGGAAAGCAATCAGATGTCGATTGCCGTGCCGCTGCCTGCGGTGGGGTCCAGGCAGCTGTCGCTTGGGATCTCTACGTCAATGGGCGAGGCTACGCCTGCGCGGATCAGGGAGGAGATGGTGCCGGCGCTGCAGCGCGCTGCGGGGAATGTTAGCCGGATGATTGGGTTGGCGCCGGCTTGAGGGGCGGGAATGCAGGCATCGATCACGATGGCCTGAATGCATGACAGCTAACGGCTACCTCTGTACTACCACGGTCGGCGCTTCCCGGCCGACGCCACCGCGAACAGCAGCATCGAGGGGGGATGGCTCGCTTCCTAGCGGCATCGATTTCAGCCCCCATTCAATGCCTTGACCTTCTTCAAGTCTTCCGCGCTGATCAGCCCTTCACCCCCGCACGCCCCGCCTTCACAGCCCGCTTCACGGGCACCAGCGTGGCCGCCGCATCCTCGGCCCTCTCCGTGTTGACCAACACCCCCGCCGAGACAATATAGGCCGCCGCGCTCTCGATATCCCCGCGCAGCGCCGCACATGCCGCCGCGCTGTCATGCCTGCGCAGCGCTTCGATCAGATTGTCGTGATGCTTGACCGCGACGCGCTCTTCCACGCGGCGCGATCCGGAGCGAAGGTCGTGGTTAAGGATCGGGCCGATGCGCAACCACTGCGACTCGATCATCTGCAGCAGGATCGGCATGCGCGCCGCCGCGTACACGGCAAAGTGAAAGGCCTGGTTCGCGGCGATGACATCCGCGCCGTCGGGATTGCGCTTCGACATCTCGTCGGCAAACCGGCGGTGCAGTGCCTGTACCTGCTTCAGTTCCTCATCACTGATGCGCTCTGCCGCGGTCGCGGTGGCGAGCCCTTCCAGTTCGATCCGGATCTTGGTGATTTCCTCGAACTGGCTGACGCTCATCCTCGGTACCCGCAGTGCACGGTTTGGCGTGAGCTCAAGTGCCTGCTCGGCAACCAGGCGATGCACCGCTTCCCGCACCGGCATGACGCTGACGCCCAGTGCGGCAGCAATGTTGCGCAGGGAAATCTGCTCGCCCGGCATCATCTGGCCGCTGATCAGCAGGTCTCGCAGCTGCGTGTAGACGTCGCGGCTGAGGGTCTGGCGGACAAGGGGCGTCACAAGGTCATTCAGGGTCATGCCGCGAAGCATAGCACATAGGGTTATTCTCTATATTTGATCTGTGATCACAGTTTTAATCTTCGTCCGGAAGGCAGGCATCGGCCTGTTCCCAGGAGGATTGGAATCATGTGGAAGGATGAATCGCTCGCCGGCAAACGCGTATTGGTGACCGCTGGCGCGGACGGCATTGGCCTGGAGATCACGCGGGCCTTGGTGGAGGCGGGCGCCCGCGTTGCGGTTTGCGACGTGGCTGGCGACAGCCTCGAACGTGTCTGTGCGGAGTTGCCCGGCGTGGTGGCAGTCAGGGCCGATGTGTCGAAGGAAAGTGACGTCGAGGCGCTGTTCCAGGCCGTGGATGGCGCCTTTGGCGGCCTGGATGTGCTCGTCAACAATGCCGGGGTTGCCGGCCCGACTGGCGGTATCGAAGCCCTGTCGCTGGCCGACTGGGAGCGCACGCTTGCCGTCAACATCACCGGCCAGTTCCTGTGCGCCCGCGCCGCGGTGCCGCGCCTGCGCCAAGGGCGCTCGCCGTCGATGGTCAACCTGTCTTCCGCTGCCGGGCATCTCGGCATGCCGGGCCGTTCCGCCTATTCCGCGTCGAAATGGGCCGTGGTGGGCTTTACCAAATCGCTGGCGCTTGAACTGGGCGCGGATGGCATCCGTGTGAACACGGTGCTGCCCGGTGCGGTCGACGGCCCGCGTATTCGGGCCGTCATTGCCGCGAAGGCCGGGTCGCTCGGCAAGCCGCTTGAGGAAGTCACGCGCAGCTACACGTCGCAGGCGGCACTGGGCCGCATGGTGACGATGCGCGACATCGCCAACATGGTGCGATTTCTCTGCAGCGACCAGGCGGCCAATGTGCACGGCCAGGAAATGGTCGTGGACGGCCTGACCCAGGCGCTCAGCTAGCGCGCCCTGCGCATTCCGGGGGCCATCGGACATCCGCGGCCCGCAGCCAGACAACACCCGACCAAGGAATCACCATGGCCAAGCGAGCCAAAGCCATCATCACCTGCGCCCCGACCGGCGCCATCCACACGCCCAGCATGTCGCCCCACCTGCCGGTGAGCGCCGACGAGATCGCAACCGCCGCCATCGACGCGGCGCGCGCAGGGGCCGCCATCCTGCACCTGCACGCCCGCGACCCGAAGGACGGACGCCCGTCGCAGGACCCGGAGCTGTTCCGCCCGTTCCTGGCCAGGATCAGCGCCGAGACCGACGCCGTGATCAATATCACCACCGGCGGCAGCCCACACATGACGGTGGAAGAACGCATGTTGCCGGCCACGACCTTCAAGCCGGAACTGGCCTCCCTGAACATGGGCTCGATGAACTTCGGCCTGTTCCCGATGCTCGACCGCTTCAAGGAATTCCAGCACGACTGGGAGCGCGAACACCTGGAGAACAGCCGCAACCTGATCTTCAAGAACACCTACCAGGACATCGAGAACATCCTGCGCATCGGCAATGCCAACGGCACGCGCTTCGAATTCGAGTGCTATGACATCAGCCATCTGTATAACCTGCGGCACTTCCTTGACCGTGGCCTGGTCAGTGGCCCGGTGTTCATCCAATCCGTCTTCGGCATCCTGGGCGGCATTGGCCCCGATCCCGAGGACCTGATGCACATGCACCGCACCGCCCGGCGCCTGTTCGGCGATCAGTTCCGCTGGTCGATCCTGGGCGCCGGCCGCGGCCAGATGCCGCTGGCGACCATCGGCGCGGCCATGGGCGCCAGCGTGCGCGTTGGCCTGGAGGACTCACTCTGGATCGGTCCGGGCCAGCTGGCGGCATCGAGCGCCGAGCAGGTCACGCGCATCCGGACCGTGCTTGAAGCGCTGAACATCGACGTGGCCACGCCGGACGAAGCCCGCGACATCCTCGCCCTCAAGGGCGCGGCAGGCACCGCGTTCTGAACCGGCGGGGCCGCCACGGCCCGGCCCCGCCCAACCATCGAACACTGAAGACATCAACCAGGCAGAACGGCTGACGCGCGGCCCCAGGGCGTGGCGCCATATCCGCCGATGGAGACTACGCACATGCAGACCGTACCCGCCTCGGGCGCGCCGCCGCTGGCCGCGCCGACAGACCGCCCGCTGACCGCACTACTGTTCCGCAAGCTCATGCCCTTGCTGGTGCTGTCCTATGTGATCAGCTTTCTCGATCGCACGAACATTGCACTCGCCAAGACCCATATCGCGGTCGACCTGAACATCTCGGCCGCGGCCTACGGCCTGGGCGCGGGTCTGTTCTTCCTCAGCTATGCCTTGCTGGAAATCCCGAGCAACCTGATCATGCATCGGGTCGGGGCGCGCTTCTGGATCACACGCATCATGGTGACGTGGGGCCTGCTGTCCGCGGCGATGGCCTTTGTCCAGGGCGAGACCTCCTTCTACATCATGCGCGTGCTGCTGGGCGCGGCCGAGGCGGGGCTGTTTCCCGGCGTGATGCTCTATCTCACGTACTGGTTCGGCCGCGAGGATCGCGCGCGGGCAGTGGGCTACTTCCTGCTCGGCGTCTGCATCGCCAACATCGTCAGCGGCCCGCTGGGCGGCGCCCTGCTGGGCATGGATGGCATGTGGGGCTTCAAGGGCTGGCAATGGATGTTCGTGCTGGAAGGCCTGCCCGCGGTGTTCCTGGCCGCGGTGGTCTGGAAGAAGCTGCCCGACGGTCCGGACAGCGCGCCATGGCTGACGCCAGCCCAGGCGCAGGAAGTCCGCAGCCGGCTGGCCGCGGAAGCCGCCGATGCCAGCGCCGGCAAAGGCGGCCACTCATTCCTGGGCGCCATGCGTGATCCGCAGGTCTGGCTGGCGATCTTCATCTACTTCTGCCATCAGATCTCGATCTACACGGTGATCTTCTTCCTGCCGGGCATCATCGGCACCTACGGCAAGCTCACGCCCGTGGAAATCGGGCTGCTCAATTCCCTGCCCTGGATAGCCGCCGCCATCGGGGCCGCATGGCTGCCCCGACATGCCAACACCCCACGGCGCGGCCGCCGCCTGCTCTGCCTGGGGCTGGTCGTGATGGCAGGCGGCCTGCTGATTGCCGCCTTCGCAGGCCCGGTGATGGCGCTAGTCGGCTTCTCGCTGACCGCGCTGATGTTTTTCGTGGTGCAGTCGATCGTCTTCCTGTTCCCGTCGTCTCGCCTGAAGGGGGTGGCGCTGGCGGGCGGACTGGCCCTTATCAATACCTGCGGGCTGGTGGGCGGGTTCATCGGACCGTCGGTGATGGGCATCATCGAACAGGCGACTGGCAGTACGCGCAATGGTCTGGTGATCATGGCGGGCTTGTTGCTGGTTGCCTGCGCGGTGGCTCCGTTTCTGCGCCAGGGGCAGGAACGCTGACGGGCTGTAAAGCGGTCTGGGCAGACCCGCTGCCTGTCACGAGCGCGAAATTCACTGGCGCAGGGCCAAGCTGTTCTTCGATGGCAGATCCCTTCAATGGATTGAGAGCGGCGAAGTACAGATGCGTTGGCCAGCAGTGTCTGGGCGCCCTGGCTACCAGACCAAAGAGCATCAGGGCACCAGGGACGTCGGCCCCCTTCCTGAAGGCCTGTACACCGCACGTCAGGATGACTTCCAGCGCTGGGAAGATACAAGTGTCTTCAACCGAGCCGCTTGCCTTCTCCGGCTCATCAACATCAAGGCCGGCCGATGGCCTGGCTGTACAACAGCCTGGGGCACACGGCGCATCGGTTTGCGGCTACACGCAGGGACCAACGTGTTTGGCCGAAGCAACTTCACGATCCACGGCAGAAGCTACCATGGCTCAGCAGGTTGCATTGACCTCACCGGTTCGATGAATTCCTTTGCCAAAGAGTTTTTGTACTATGCCAAAGACATGGAACCGGAAGTTCGCTATTAGAGCTGCCGCAGCCAGCATCCTCGGACTCTTTGCCGTGCTGATGCTGGTAGAGATATGGGGCGCCTGGACAGCCCCTGAAGAGTATCCATTCCGCAGCCAAGAACCCGCTGCGGCAATGTGGGCGTATCAATCACAGACGAACTATCTGCTATCGTGCATCGCCTTCTTGCTCGGGTGCTCACTTGCAATTTGGGCGTTGCTTGCGCAGACGCGCAGCACTTTGCTACGTTGGCTGTGTGGGCTGCCGGTGCTCATCACCTGGGCATTGATGGCATTCGACGGCACTCGACTCGACCTCTAACCGGTCACTGGCAAGCATGGCGCACAAGATCGTGGCCGCCTCTTCATCACGCATGCCATCGCTCCACCTTCGATATAACGCCTGGCTCCGTGAGTATTTCGCGGCGATTAGCGGGTGGGTGTTGAAGGAGTATTGAAGCTCCGATGGACACCGGCTGATGGCCAAAGAGCACACTAAGAGTCAGGTCCGAACACGCGACATCGAGCATGGGCTTCGCGCATCGCTTGCGCACTCAGCCGGACATGCCGCCTTCCACCGCACCGCCGATCCATTCGTGGACGAGCCCGGCAATAAGCAAGTTGTTGTCGTCCATCATCGGCAGATGCGAATTCCCGCGGATACCCATGGCGGGCAAGTCAAATTCAGTAACTCCCGCCCCCGCTTGCTGCACGGCCGACAACCACTCGTCTACCTGCCGGCGATATATCGTCCATAACGAGTTCTGCGGAATATAGTCTCCCCACAACACACAGTGAGGAATGCCGCGCAGTCGGCTTGCATCCTCCACTGCTGTCGATGGCGCACCGGCGGGTTCAACGAGGATCAGTCCCTTTACCAGTTCAGGCACCGACAGCGCGGCATGCTGAGCCAGGCGTGCGCCTTCGCTGTGCGCGAGGATCGTGCACGGGCCAACCCGTCGTATCAGTTCCACATAGGCCTCCAACGCCATGTCGCCTGTGCTGGTCCATCGCGCCACGAACTGCTTGCCCAGCTCGTCCAGCGCGTGTACCGGAAACCGCTGTCCCTGGAAGGCCTGGCGCTTCCCATTAGCAGCGTCATATCCGTCCACCGGACCAAAGCGAAAGATGTCCCACGCCTGCTCCAGCGTTCGGTGCTCCGGCATTTCCGAAACCAGGCAGGCGGGCGCCCAGGAAGCCCTGCCACGCTCCACCGCGTCGCTCACAAAGGTGTCGTATCCCTTGCGCATGAAATAGTCATGCCAACCCGGACGACCATCCGGTGTGCATTCCCAGGTGGCACCGGTCATGCCGCCGCCATGCCACATCAGCAGCGGATACCTGGCCGTGGGCGCTGCCAGGGCGAATTGCTGGACATAGAGCTGTCCCACCTGATAACGCCCGTTCGGGTTGGAGACGCGCGGCTGGACGCCCGGTACCGTGGCAAGCTGCCGATGCGGCAGGTCGGCCACGTCGACTGGCCGTCCGCCGACATGAAAGCCGCGCACTGCCCTGAGCGCGATGGGCCTTGTTGCATCGATCGGGAAATCAGTAGACATGGCGAATCGCAATCAGAGCCAACGTTACGGTAATGGCGCCGCCGATGCGGGTCGCAATCTGCGCAAACGGCATCAGCTGCATCCGGTTCGCCGCGGTGAGAATGGCGATGTCTCCGGCGCCTCCCTGGCCGCTGTGGCAACCGGTCACGACCGCCACATCGATGGGATACATAGCCACGAAGCGCGCCACAAAGAACCCGCTGGCAATCATCGACGCGACCGTGGCAAACACCGTGACGACGGTCGGCACCGTGAACGCGCTCACAAACTCCTGCCACGGCGTCAGCGCGACGCCCAGGGCAAAAAGCAGCGGCCAGGTAACGATGCCGGAGAAAAACTGATACACGCCCTTTCCGCCTTGCTCCAGCGCGGGCGAGATGGCACGACCAAGCTTGGCCGCGACGATCAGGAACAGCATGGTGATCGGCGCCGGAAACGCCAGAACCCCCTGGACCAACACGCCGATCAGATAGAACACGACGATGGTCACCATGGCTCCGGCAAGGCTGACCGGATCGAACGCCGGAGCCGTTGCGGACGTCGCCTTCTCGCTCGCCTTAGTTTGCGGGCCCCGCTGCAGCACACCTTCTCCTGTGAGATGCGGAAAGCGTTTGCCCAGTGCATTGAGCAGTCCGCACAGCAACACTGCCGTAAAGCTGCCGAGCATGACCACCGGAATGATCTGCGCAAACAACTCCGATTGTGGCTGTCCGGTAATCATCGCGTAACCCATGGAAAGCGGGATCGCACCTTCGCCAAGTCCGCCGGCCATGATGGGAACGACGACAAAAAAGAATGCCCGGTAGGCATCCAGCCCCATCGCCATGCCGGTCAGTGTCCCGACCGCACCCGCGACGACCGAGCTGACTGTCAGCGGCACAAAGATCTTCAGGAAGCCACCGAGAAGCACCTCCCGGTCCATGCTCACAATGCTGCCGACAACGATGGCCGCGACATAGAGGTAAAGGAAGTTGGATGCCTTGACGAACGCCTTGATCGATAGCGCAAGCGAAGGCGGAATCAGGCCGTAATGGGTCATCGCCGATGGCACCACAAACGCAAGAATCGCGGCGCCGCCCATCAGGCTGAGCATCGGCACACGGCGACCGAGTTCCATGAAGAAGAACCCACCCAACGACAATACGGCGATCGCCATCGTGAGATCCGATGGCACCTTGCCAATGGTGGCGAACCACACCACGATCGGCAGCAGCGCGAGATATACCGGCAACGGTACAACGCCAATTCGGCGATCCAGCAGGCGCCACCATTGCGCACGCAGCGCAGACGTGGGTGCCACGCGCGGCTCGGCCGCAGAGACCGGTGAGATCTCTGCGGCTGACTGGGAAAGATGATCTGGTAGCACGATGTCCTCCTCCATCTGTTCATGAACTCGGCCGCATGACGTAGCGGCTTCTGGGTCCGTAGTCTGTGGCGCATCATCAGTGCCGTCCAATATCTGTTTTGTTGGAGGGCATAAGTTCGTACTATGGCAACCTATGCAGAACGCCCGCAAACTGGACATCCCTCGCCTGATCGCCTTTATCGCAATTTGCGAAGAGGGCAGCATCACGGCCGCCGCGCGCAGGCTCGGGATCGCCCAGCCGGCATTGACCGTCACCGTGAGCAGGCTGGAGGATGTGCTGGGGACGGTGTTGCTGACGCGAGGCATTCGCGGGGTCACGCCGACCGAAGCGGGACAACGCCTGCTGAGGCGCGCGTACGAGATCGTGAATCTCGTCGAGTCCACGTTCCAGGAGCTGCAGCAGTGCACCGCCGACCCTGGCGGCGACGTTTCCCTGGGTCTGCCTTCCTCATCCGCCGCCGTACTCGCCCTGCCTCTGGTCGAACGCATCTCCATGCGCTACCCGAAAATTCGCCTGCGCCTGGTAGAAACGTTCTCCGGCTACCTGTGGAATTGGCTATCAGAAGGACAGCTTGATCTGGCGGTGGTGTTTGACCGGACCGCGACGCCGGAAGTGCAATGCGAGCCCATCGCCAGCGAGGACATGCAACTGGTAGGCCGGCCAGGGTCGCTACCAGACACAAGCACGGTGCAGGCAAGGACATTGGACAGATATCCGCTCGTGATGCCGTCGCGTCTGCATGCCATTCGGTCGACGCTGGAGGCCCATGCAGCGCGGGCGAACGTGTCGCTCGACGTTCGCGTCGAAATTGACGCCGGCCAACGGCTGATACGACTGGTGGAAACCGGTCGCATGTTCAGCGTTCTCGCCAGGAGTGCGGTGGTACGGGAGATTCAGCAAGGGACGCTGGTGGCATGCATGATCGATCCGCCTATTGCGCGCGCCGTATGCCTGGGACAGCGGCGCGCACGCATGGCAGACCCGGCGGTCCGCGCCGTTGTCACGGAATTGGTTGCGGAGGCCAAAACCTTGATAGATACCGGCATTTGGAAGACCGCCGGAGCGGGCAATCCCTGATGCGCCGCCGTGAATGGCGGGCCTGGGATAGTGCGAATGCAGCCTCCCATTGCATCCATAACTATCCATAACCACCCATAAAGCAGCGCTGTACCCCATGTACGGCGGCCTGCAGGCAACGGCCGGCGCCGCCATGAACAGCAGCATCGCGAAAGTGATGCCTCGTTTCATCAAGGCATCTGTTTCGGCCCCTCACTGTATGCCTTGAACTTCTTCACGTCTGCCACCTTGTAGAACAGCCTCAAGGTAGCGTTCTTCGACGGTGGGATTCGGCCCACGAAGGCTGACCTCACGAAAGCGGCGCTGCCGTTTCCGTTGCTTTCCATCACACACACATACCGGCGCCCGTGCTCACGTAGCACTGCATAAGCGGCAAGGCTCGGTTCCTCAACTCTCGCGGGCTGAAGCTTTTGCACAGCAACCGCTCGCTTGATGAATCCGCGACGCGGCCCGACGAAGATGTAGTCGTTGCTTCCGCGCTTGCTGGTTGCATAGCCAATCCGAAGCTTGTTGCTGTCATCACCTCCAGGGGTAAACAGCTGGTAGCCAGACTCCGTAACCTCGTCTATCAGATTCGCATCCCCTTCAATTGGGCTGATCGAGATCGAAGTGTCAGACGATCTATCGAATAGTAGGCAACTGTCGATGATGGCCTCAGGCACCTGTTCCGCGTGAGCGGAAACCGAAAGCGCGAGGATGAGAGGCACTAGAGTAGTTCGTATCATTTGTATTCCTTGGCGCGAGTGACAGTACGCCGGTCTTGGCCATAGCGCCAAAAGATCGTTCCCCCCAGACATCTGCATGCCATAAGCTGGGTTTTCATTCGAACTCAATGAGCCGCTCATAGACCGTAATCACCACCATGACGACAAGTGGTGCAACACTTAGCCAGCGAAGCCGTCTCGGCACGCGGCGCAACCAGATCCCCATCATCGCGAGGCCACAAGCGGCGAGCGCAAGCCCTGCTGCAATCAGGTAGCGTCGCTGCGACTGGTACGCCCAGAGATTTGCCACCGGCCCCTCTGCGCCAAACGGATAGTGCTCGGGTGAATGCCATGCCTGCCAGGCGTCAATCGCGACCATTGCCATTACCGCCAGAAGCACGCCTGACGCCACCCACTTGACGCGCGAACGCGAGGTCAGAGTCCTTTGCACAGTCTTAGCCCTCACAGCAGACGTGCGGGCAACGGGGGTTGATTGAGATGCCTGCTTCATTGAAGAATCTTCCCTCCTCTTCAGAAGCGACATGCCCACTCGCGGTGGAACGTACTTCTGGCCTCTCGATGTCCTTCTTGTTGATTCCGAGGTGTTCAAGTAGGCCTGTCATTGAACGCGCCCGCGCTTCGGCAAGCTGGCGTGGAATACCGAGGATTTCGTTCTGACGCAGGTACATGTAGACGGTGTACCCGGCTGGAAAAGTGCGACGGGAATTGATGCGCCAATCGGCAAGGCGCTTAACCTCCGCACCGGATAGCGTGGCTGAGCCGGGCTCGAATACAGCGCTGTACTCCAGGTAGGGCGGTCGGCATGCATTGGCCGACGTAGTCGTGAACAACAGTACTCCGAGCGCGATGAAGTGCCTCATCATGGTCTCCAGTCCGGCGCCACGCACAGCTCTGGCAAATACCAAGATGTATCGAACTCTTGTGCGCGCGTCCCTAAGGCAATCCTTAAAGTTGCCCTTCTTCCGCACGCGGACGCCGGTACAATTTGCGCCGCATGTTGCTGGCCGCCGCGCGAGGTCAGCACATGCATCGCTTCGCGTCACGGCGCTCTCCCAAATACTCAATGACCGCAATGCAGGAAATGAACACAAGCGCGCGCTGGCGCCGCATCGGCCTCGCGCTATCCGGCACCGTCCTTCTTGCCGATGCCATCGCATTGACGACCCTGGGCCTCTTCAACTTCGGCATCGTCCTGCCAGGCTGCATCGGCGCATCATTCCTGCTCCTGGCATGGCAATGGCCCCGCGTCGCGCACTGGCGAGCAACCAGCCGAAGCCGCCAGCAACTATGGCAAGCAGGATGGATCGCGTTCGCAGTCTGGCTGGCGACAGTGGCCGTTTTCTTCTACAAGATTCACCGCAACACCGAAGCCGCCATCCCAGGAAGCTTCCCGGCAAACGCAATCATCATCCTCGGCTCCGGCACACCAAACTGCGTCGCTTCGCCAACGTTGGTTGCGCGGCTTGATCAGGGCTTGAAACAGGCTCAGCAATGGCCGCAGGCGAAGGTTGCGGTCAGTGGTGGGCAGGATTTCGGGCTGCGGTGCCGGGAGGCCGACATCATGGCTGAGTATCTGATCGCCCGTGGGGTCGCAGCAGACAGGGTCATCCGGGAAGGGCGTAGTACCAGCACGGGGGAGAACCTGGCGTTCAGCCGGCGCTTGCTTGAAGAGCAGGGCGTCGCCGCCACCGATCCCATTGTGGTGGTGACCAGCGATTTCCATGTACAGCGGGCGGTGCGGATTGCCCGGAAGGCAGGATTCGGGGAGGTCGCCGGAGTCGGGGCTGGAACGCCGCTCTACCTTCGGTATAACGCCTGGCTCCGTGAATACTTCGCCGCGATCAGTGGATGGGTGTTGAGGGAGTATTGACTCCTGCGCAGCCCGCCGCAGCGACATCAGGCTATCGCCGTATGCGCCCTGGCCCCGACAGCGGCGCCGAAATGTCTGTGGCGAAAATGCCTTAGCCCCCTTTTTGGGGGGCGTCAATCAGGCCGGAATGGCACATAGTCGCCCACGTGCCCACGAGTCGAGCGGGGCATGATCGCGACGTGCCGCTTTCGGCACACGTTGGCCCGGCTCCGCGCGGTGAGCACGGGACTAGGGTGCGTGCAGCTTGTCGGGTTCGCTGACCTCGACTAGCCTGCTATCGATGTCGACTCTTCGCTGCGTTGCGATACCCATTTGATGCCAGAACGCTCGACCACCCGATATGGCAAGGCGCTGCAGCGCCTGCACCAGCTCTTCTCCCCGTTGAACCTGGCGGCGGCGGCGTGGCTGATTGCGACATGGGCGTTCGCGGCGTTTCAGCTCGTGAGCGAGCGGGACCGCTTGCTGCACGACGCGGCGGAGCGTACCCAGGCGCAGGCCCAGGCGTTCGGCGCGTACTCGAAATCCAGCATCCTGCGGCTGTCCGAGTTCCTCCTCGACCTGCGGGCCAGCTGGCTGGTCGGCCAGCCGGGATTCATCGACATGGTGCGTGAGCGGGAAAACCTGGTGGTGGACCTGTCGTTCCAGGTGTCGGTGATCGACAAGCATGGCCTGCTCATCTACTCGTCCATCGCCCCGCCCGTGCCCGGCCAGAAGGTCGACCTGAGCGAGCGCGAGCATTTCCGGGTCCATCAGAACGCGGGCGGGCGCGACATGCTGTTCATCAGCGACCCGGTGAAGGGCAAGGTCTCGCGCAAATGGTCGATCCAGTTCACGCGCCCCATCCTGCGCGCGGGCAGCTTCGACGGGGTCATCGTGGTCTCGGTCAGTCCGGAGCAGTTCGCCAGCTTTGCGCAGTCGTTCACCAACCGCGATGGCAAAGTGGCGTCGGTCATCAAGACTTCCGGCCAGGTCATTGCGCGCGTGCCGGCCATGGAGGGCACGCTGGCCAGGGCGGTCAGCAACAGGCCATACCTCGCCAGCGGGTCGCCCCAGTCTGGTAGTTATCGGGCGGTGTCGGGCTCCGAAGGCGTGGAGCGGGTCTTCGGCTATTACCGTCTGCCGGAGTTCGGGCTCAATTTCGTGGTGGGCGAGTCGGTCGGCCTGGTGCTGGCGCCCTACGAGGTCTATCGCCGCGTTGCCCTGGCCGGTGCCATGGCTTCCACGCTGCTGCTTGGCCTGTTGTACTACAGCCTGCGCCGCTCCATGGGGGAGCGACGGCGCCATATGGAGGAGATGAAGCTGGCTTCGCTGGTCTATTCATCCAGCAGCGAGGCCATGGTGGTGACGTCGCTCGATGGCACCATCATCGACGTGAATCCGGCCTTCGCCGCCGCCACTGGCTATACAACCAAGGAGGTCAAGGGCCGCCCGGGCTATATCGTCAGCGGGGCAGGCAATGCGGCAGGGCTGGTCGAGCGCCTGCGGGCCACCGTGGCAGCCAAGGGCAGATGGAGCGGCGAATTCTCGATCCGCCGCAAGGACGGCAGCGAGTTTCCCGCCTATCTGACCGTGGATACCTACCTGGCCCACGCGTATGGCGAGCGCCGCCGCGTTGCGCTGATCCATGACATAACCGAGAAACGCCAGGCGGAGGAAGTCATCCGGCACCAGGCGAATTTCGATGCGCTCACGGATCTGCCCAACCGCCGCCTGTTCTTCGACCGGCTGAGGCAGGAGATCGAGCGTTCGCGCGGCACGCAGGATGTGCTGGCGCTGCTGTTCATCGACCTGGATCGCTTCAAGGAAGTGAACGATACCCTCGGCCACGACCAGGGCGACCTGTTGCTGCTGGAGGCGGCGCGGCGCATTGCGGCATCGGTGCGCGCGTCGGATACCGTGGCGCGGCTGGCCGGCGACGAGTTCACCGTGATCCTGCCCGCGGTGGGCGATGCCGGCGTTGCCGGGGACATTGCCGAGGCCATCCTGGAGCGGATTGCCGCGCCCTACCGCCTGGCCGGCGAGCTGGTGGTGGTGTCGGCCAGCATCGGCGTGGCGACCTGGCCCAAGGATGCCGACAACGCCGAGGCCCTGCTGGTGTGCGCCGACCAGGCGATGTTTGCCGCCAAGGAGGAGGGCCGCAATCGCTGGAAGGTCTTCACCCAGGCGCTGCTGCAGGCGGAGAGGGAGCGCCTGCGCATCACGCAGGACCTGCGCACGGCGCTGGCGTCCGGGCAGTTCGCGCTGCACTACCAGCCCATTGTCGATCTGAACACGGGCAAGGTCTGCAAGGCCGAGGCCCTGATCCGCTGGGACCATCCGGTGCGCGGGCCGATCCGCCCGGCCGATTTCATTGCCGTTGCGGAGGAAACCGGCCTCATCATCGACATCGGCCGCTGGGTGCTGACCGAAGCGCTGGACCAGCTTGCGCGCTGGCAGGTGCTGCTGGGCAAGGGCTTCCAGATCTCGGTCAACAAATCACCAGTGGAGTTCTGCGCGCCTGCGAGCGGGCCGGAGTCCTGGTCCAGCATGATCGAGCGCAGGAACGTGCCGGTGGGCAGCCTCGTCATCGAGATCACCGAAGGCTCGCTGATGGAGCAGAACGCCGATGTCATGGACCAGCTCTCCCGCTTCCAGGCGGCCGGCATCGAGATCGCGCTCGACGACTTCGGCACCGGCTACTCGTCCTTGTCGTACCTGCGGCGCCTGGACATTGACTACATCAAGATCGACCAGTCCTTCGTCCGCTCGCTGACGCGGGGCCCGGACGACGTGGCCTTGTGCCGCGCCATCATCAGCATGGCGCATGCGCTGCGCATCCGCGTGATTGCCGAGGGCGTCGAGACCGAGTCGCAGCGCGACATCCTGCTGGCTGCCGGCTGCGACTACGGGCAAGGCCACCTCTTCTGTCCGCCGGTGGAGGCCAGCGCGTTCGAGGCCTATGTGAGCGCAGTGACTTGAATGCCACCGCACCAGAATGCGAACGGCGCGAGACCAGCCAGTTCGCGCCGATTTGCTTTCAGGCCCGCGTTGCGTGGGGCCTGTCTCTCGTCAGACAAACGCCTGCAGGCAGTCGGCGCTCTGGTCGATCTGGCGCAGAAAGGAGAACAGCCGTTAGGGGTGCAATGCCTCTGCGCTGGTCTTCAGGAAATCCACAAACGCCCGCAACGGCGCCGGCAAGTGCCTTCGCCCCGGATAGTAAAGAAACGGCCCTGAGAACTTCTGCCACCAGGGCTCAAGAATCGGCTCCAGCGCCCCGCTTTCGAGATACGGCCGCAGCTTCCCCTCGAAGATGTGGATCACCCCAACGCCAGCCAGCGCCGTACTGATCGCCAGGTCGATAGACGCGGCAGGCCGGATCAGCAACCGGTGCGGAGGATCCAACCGCAACTCCTCCCCATTACGCTCGAACACCCACGGTGGCGTGGCGCCACCGGCGAACTGCGCGCGCAGGCAGACGTGGGAGAGCAAATCGCGCGGGTGCTCCGGCCTGCCATGCCGGTCGAGATAGCCAGGCGTTGCCGCCGTCGCGAAGCGTTGCACGCGCGGCCCGATCGGGATGGCGACCATGTCCTGCTCAAGGCGCTCTTCGTAGCGGATGCCTGCGTCGCAGCCGATGGCCAGCACGTCGACGAATCCATCCTCGACCACGAGCTCTACGCGGATGTCGGGGTAGGTCTCCAGGAACGGCGGGAGGATGGCCGGCAACACGGTCCACGCGGCGCTCGATGGCACGTTCAGCTTGAGCGTGCCGGATGGCTTGTCGCGGAAGGCGTTCAGGACGTCCAGCGCGGACTCCATCTCGCTGAACAGCGGCGTGAGCCGCTCAAGCAGGCGCAGCCCCGCTTCGGTCGGGGCGACGCTGCGTGTGGTGCGGTTAAGCAGGCGCAGGCCCAGCTTCGACTCCAGGCGGCGCACGGCGATGCTCAGGCTAGACGCCGAAACGCCGCCGATCCGCGCCGCATCCCGAAAGCCCCCGGCGCGGGCCACCGACACGAACGCGGCCAGATCATTGAATTCCATGTCAGTGTTCAAAATTTGAAACAACCCATTCAATCTAGGCCGGATTATCAAACACTGCAACGCCAAACATACTGGCGCCACCTGTTCAGCCAAACCGAATCAAGGAGAGCGCCATGTCCCCCACGTACCAACCGCACCGTCCCGCCACCACCTACACGCTTGCCGGCCGCACCGTGAACCGCATGGGCTACGGCGCCATGCAACTGGCCGGGCCCGGCGTGTTCGGACCGCCGAAGGATCGTGCCGCAGCCATCGCCGTGCTGCGCGAAGCCGTCGCGTCCGGCGTGAACCACATCGATACGAGTGATTTCTACGGCCCGCACATCACCAACCAGCTCATCCGCGAAGCCCTCCATCCTTACCCGGATGACCTGGTGATCGTCACCAAGGTAGGCGCCCGCCGCGGCGAAGACGCCTCGTGGCTGCCGGCGCTTGAGCCGGAGGCCATCCGGCAAGCGGTCCATGACAACCTGCGCAATCTGGGTGTGGAGGTGCTGGATGTCGTCAACCTGCGGCTCATGGGGGATATCCATGCGCCGACGGAAGGCTCGATCGAAAGAGAGGTCACTACGCTGGCCGAGCTGCAAAGGCAGGGACTGGTCCGCCACATCGGGCTGAGCAACGTGACATCGGCGCAGGTGGCGCAGGCGCGGAAGATTGCGCCGATTGTCTGTGTGCAGAACCAGTACAACCTGGTGCAGCGCGGGGATGATGCGCTGGTGGATGAACTGGCGGAGCAGGGGATTGCGTACGTACCGTTCTTTCCGCTTGGCGGGTTCACGCCGATTCAGTCGGCGGGGTTGTCAAAGGTGGCGGAAGGGATCGGGGCCACGGCGATGCAGGTGGCGCTGGCCTGGTTGCTACATCGGGCGCCGAATGTGTTGTTGATTCCGGGGACTTCGTCGGTGGGGCATTTGAGGGAGAACTTGAAGGCGGGGGAGGTTGAGTTGACGGATGCCGTGCTGGCGGAGCTGGATGCGATTGGCGGAGCAGTGCGCGGGCATGCGGTTGCGTGAGTCCCTGGCGGGGAGCAGCGGCTGGATCTTGAGGAGGTATTGAGGCTTCAGCTTGCGGCACTTCACAGTGCCAGAATCAGAACGGCGCGAGGCCAGTTGGCTCCCGCCGTTTTGCTTTCAGGCCCGCATCGCGCGGGCCTGCCCTTCGTTAGATAAGTGCCTGCAGGCGATCGGCGCTTTCGATGAGCTGTTGCCTGAGCGGCGAAAGCAGGGCGTGGAGGCCGATGCATTCGGGGATGCTGTCGCTCTGCAGGTCCAGCAAGGTCAGGGCGGACTGAAGGCCGGCGCTGACGCGCAGGATGTCGTCAGTGACTTCGAGAATGTGGTCCTCGAGGGTGACGGCCTTGCTGGGTGGGGGCGGGGTGGTTTTGGCTTGGCGGCGGAATTGAGCGCGGTCGGCTTTGGCCAGGTTTTCGGCTAGTTGCGCTTGTTTTTGGGCGAGGGTGGGCTCTTGGGGAGCTGGGGTGGTGCTAGTCATTACGACCTCCGGTACGTAGATGGTGGAGGCTCGTCGTCCGCTGTCAATCGGGTGGGCGAGCACGAGGCAGGGTTGACAGACCGGCACGTACCACCGGCGAGCCCGAAGGGCTCCCCCGCCGCAGCCCGCCCCTTAAGGGCGTACGTAGGCGAAAGACGAGAGGATACCGCTTCGCTGCTCGTCCGGGATACGTGGGGCAGGCTGTCAAACCTGGTCGACCATTGCTGTGGTGACACTGCCAGTTTCCAACGACAGTCTGCACGGAACAATGCACCGAACTCTCAAAGCATCATTCAGGCCGTCGTAAGTAAAGCCCACGTATGGGCCTTCAAATGCCTGCCAGGGCTTCTCGTAGGCGCCCGCCGCGGCGAAGACGCCTCACCGCTTCGCTGCTCGTCGGGTGCGCATTGGTCAGGCTGTCAAACCTCGTCGACCATTGTTTTTTGGCGACCTTGGAAGTCTCCACCGATAGCCTCTGCCGAACAATGCGCGAACTCGCAAGACTTGCTTGGGGGCTGTCACGGCCGCGGTCGCAGCCTGCAATGGCGATCCAGCGGGCTTCCACCAAGAGAATGAGCAGATCGGCATGAAGCTCTAGGCCAGGCACCTCTTTTCCTCTTCGATCTGCGGAAATTTCGCGTCCAATTGCAGAAAAAAGCGATACCATCTGCTGAAAACATATGGTAAGCGCGCCCGATGCTGGCCTCGAAGAAAGGCGAGAAGCGCGCTTGGCATTGGTACGAGTTAATACTGGCCCTCGACCTGCATCTCCGTCACCGCCCGAAACTGCCATGTAAGGAAGTGACGGACATCGCAGATCTGAGCCTAAATTCGAGCGAAGAATGCGATTTTGGTGGGTAAATCATAAGAAGACCTTCGCGGCAGAACTACGAGGCGGTTACATTTGGTCTCCGAAAGTAAAAGCCAATGGCGCTAGGAATCCGACCTACGACAACCTTGCCGAGACGTCCCCCGGCGACGTTGTTTTCTCCTACGCGAACACAGCTATACGAGCTGTGGGTATAGTTTCTGCCCGGGCAATGGAGAAATCTAAGCCGGTAGAATTTGGGGCGGCTGGTGACAGTTGGGCAGACCTCGGGTGGTATGTTCAGGTCGACTGGAACCGGCTAGACGCGCCTCTTTCTCCAAAAGAGCACATTGATCGTATCTCACCGCTCTTACCTGCAAAGCATTCACCAATACGGGTGAACGGCCACGGCAATGAATCATGCTACCTCGCGTCTATTTCCAATGCCATGGGTGAATTGCTCATGGCCTTGGTCGAGCGACGGGCGCCGGATCTCCCTGGAGTGCTGTCGGATTGCCAGCATGAGATCGACGACGCAAAAGCAGAGCAGGAACTATTGGCCCAGTCCATCGGGGAGACTGAGAAGTCGCAGCTTATTAAGGCACGGAAAGGTCAAGGAATTTTCCGACTTAATGTAGAACAGTTTGAGTCGCGATGCCGGCTTACGCGCGTTGCGGATAAACGCTTCCTCATCGCTAGTCACATCAAACCCTGGGCGACTGCGACAAACAGTGAGCGTCTTGATGGATCCAATGGACTTTTGTTAGCACCGCACGCGGATCGGCTCTTTGACAGAGGCTGGATTTCGTTTGGCGATAGTGGTGAGGTGCTTCTAGCTGCGCCAGAGATTGGAACCATTATGTTGGCGTGGGGCTTGGATCCGCGAGGAAGTGTCGGCGCTTTTAGCAAAAAGCAGAGCGGTTATCTGACTTACCACCGTGAACGCATCTTGCGACGTGGCAAAGGTGACCAAGGGCTCAATGGAATCATGGCGACGGCCTCGATTTAAGTACCGTAGGGTACGAGATAATGCAGACAGAAGTCGCCCCGGGGTATCAATACCCGGCTGCGAAGGCATCACGCAAATAGGAAAGAACACGATGGCACGGAATGACACGAGCAGGAACGGCAATGGAGGAAACCTCGGCTTCGAGGCTGACCTGTTCAAGGCTGCTGACAAGCTTCGCGGCAACATGGAACCGTCCGACTACAAGCACGTCGCGCTTGGACTCATTTTCCTGAAGTACATCTCCGACGCGTTCGAGGCCAAGCACACAGCCCTGTTGGCAGAAGACGCGCAGGTGGCCGAGGACAAGGACGAATATCTCGCGGATAACGTGTTCTGGGTGCCGAAGGAGGCGCGCTGGTCGCACCTGCAGGCCAATGCCAAGCTCCCTACCATTGGCACGTTGATTGATGACGCGATGCGCGCCATCGAAAAAGACAACGAATCGCTCAAGGGCGTGCTGCCCAAGGACTACGCCCGCCCCGCGCTCAATAAGGTGATGCTTGGTGAGTTGATAGATCTAATCTCCGGTATTGCGTTGAACGAGGAAGGCGACCGCTCGAAGGACATCCTCGGGCGAGTGTACGAGTACTTCCTCGGCCAGTTCGCCGGAGCCGAAGGTAAGCGTGGCGGCGAGTTCTATACGCCGCGTTCCGTGGTGCGCGTGCTGGTCGAAATGCTCGAACCCTATTCAGGCCGCGTCTACGACCCCTGCTGCGGCTCGGGCGGGATGTTCGTGCAGTCGGAGAAGTTCGTGCAGGAGCACGGCGGCCGCATCGGCGACATCGCCATCTACGGCCAAGAGTCAAACTACGTGACTTGGCGGCTGGCCAAGATGAATCTGGCGGTGCGGGGCATCGATTCCGACATCCGCTGGAACAACGAAGGCAGCTTCCACAAGGACGAACTCCGCGACCTCAAGGCCGACTACATCCTCGCCAATCCGCCATTCAACATCTCCGATTGGGGTGGCGACCGCCTGCGTGAAGACGTGCGCTGGAAGTTCGGCGTGCCGCCCGTGGGTAACGCCAACTACGCGTGGCTGCAGCACATCTTCCACCATCTCGCGCCTAATGGGACGGCGGGCGTAGTGCTGGCCAACGGCTCGATGAGCTCTAGCCAGTCTGGCGAGGGTGACATCCGCCGAGAGATGGTCGAGAAAGATGTCGTGGACTGCATGGTGGCCCTTCCTGGGCAACTGTTCTACTCGACTCAGATTCCGGCCTGTCTATGGTTCTTGGCCCGCAACAAGAACCCCGGCAAGAGACTTCGCGACCGGCGCAAGCAGGTGCTGCTCATCGACGCTCGCAAGCTGGGCGTACTGGTGGATCGCACCAGGCGCGAACTCACCGATGAGGAAATCCAGAAGATCGCCGCCACCTACCACGCCTGGCGAGGGGAAGACGGAGCGGGTGAGTACGCCGATGTGGCCGGCTTCTGCAAATCTGCCTCGCTGGAAGACATCCGCAAGCATGGCTACGTGCTTGCACCTGGACGTTATGTGGGCGCGGCCGAGCAGGAAGATGAAGGCGAGCCCTTCGAGGAAAAGATGGCGCGGCTCTCAACACTGTGGCGTGAGCAGCGAGAAGCTGCTGCCAAGTTGGAGGCAGCAATTGAGGCCAACCTGAAGGAGCTTGGGTATGGCGAGTGAATGGAGGAATTGCACACTAGGCGATGTGTTGACGTTGCAGCGTGGCTTTGATTTGCCAGCACATGAGCGCCTGTCTGGGGTATATCCAATCATTGCATCCACTGGCGAGGTGGGTACTCATTCCAAAGCAATGGTTAAGGCTCCGGGAGTGGTCATTGGTCGCTCTGGGAGCCTTGGCGGCGGGCAATATGTGACTCACGACTTCTGGCCGCTGAATACCACTCTTTGGGTGAATGACTTCAAGGGCAATGACATTCGCTTCTGTTACTACTTGCTGAAATCAATTGACTTCAGCAAGTTCAATGTTGGTGGGGCCGTGCCAACATTGAATCGAAACCATGTACATCCGCTGCCTGTTCGTGTTCCGGGTGATATCTCCGAGCAGCGCGCTATCGCCTATGTCCTCGGCGCGCTGGACGACAAGATCGAGCTCAACCGGCGGACGAACGAAACGCTCGAGGCGATAGCCCGCGCCTTGTACCGTGCGTGGTTCGTGGACTTCGAGCCGGTGCGCGCCAAGCTGGAAGGCCGCTGGCAGCGGGGACAAACGCTGCCCGGGCTGCCCGCGCACCTCTACGACCTCTTCCCCGAGCGCCTCGTTGAATCGGAGTTGGGGGAGATCCCGGAGGGGTGGCAAAGCGTACCGGCAAGCCAGCTCATCGACTTCAACCCTAGCGAACCGCTGCGGAAAGGGACAGAAGCACCCTATATTGAAATGGCTTCACTGCCAACTAATGGATGCTGGCCTGAGCCGCCGGTATCCCGACCGTTTGGAAGCGGTATGCGCTTTCGTAATGGCGACACGCTGCTCGCCCGCATCACACCGTGTTTAGAGAATGGCAAAACAGCGTTTGTTCAAGGCTTACCGGATAACTCGGTGGGCTGGGGCTCTACTGAGTACATTGTTATGCGCACAAAGGCCCCTGTGCCTTCCGAATTTGCATATTTGCTTGCGCGAGATGATGCTTTTCGGGAACAGGCCATCCGGAGCATGACGGGCACATCTGGTCGCCAGCGTGTTCAGGCCGACTCTGTGGCCGCATTCAAACTAGCATCACCGCCGAATCAAGAGGTGTGGAATGCCGTCTCTCATGCCGTCGTGCCGCAGTTCAAAAGCATCAAGGCCAATGCCCAGACAATCGAAACTCTCGCCCAGCTCCGCGATACTCTGCTGCCCAAGCTCATATCTGGTGAGCTGCGCGTGCCGGATGCCAAGCATATGGTCGGGGCGGTCGTATGACTTTTGACTGGTGCCCCGGTATTCGGGAAGCCTGTGCGCATTGGCGCGAGGCGCCGATGCTTCAGCACACTTTTGAAGCATTGCAGGCAAGTCTTGAGAGCGAGAGCGACGCTTCGATTGATGCCGCAAAGGGACTGGTGGAGTGTGTTTGTCGGGTAATTATCGACCAACTTGACGATTCAACGTCGCCGCTGAAACCAAGGGATGAGGCCCCGATCACTGAGTGGGTGTCTGCTGCAACACGGGTGTTAAGACGTGGTGATGTCCGGGATAGGAAATTTGCCGATCTAATAAAACATCACAATGGCTTGGCAGAGTCTCTCCGTGTGCTGAGAAATGACGCTGGGCCATTGAGCCATGGGAAGGATGGTTTTATCCAAGCCCTGACCGTTTATCACCGTCGCGTGGCAATCCTTGCTGCGGATGCGATTGTGACCTTTCTTCACAAGGCCTATCTGGATACACAACTCGATCCGATCAGTTCTCGCGAGCCTTGGGAGCGGTTCGCGGAGGACAACGCACTGATTGATGCGCACGTGGGGCTGGCAGTGGATGCCGAGGACGGCGACTCACCTACCTTGCGTTTCATGCTGCCAGGCGATGACGAGCTGGCAATCAACATCGAGGTCAGTCGTTTGCTTTACGAATTGGATCGGAATGCCTATGTCGAGGCGTTGAACGCTGCGCGCGGAGCACCGGCTCTAGTGATGGCGCCCGTTGAAGAACAAGGAGGACAGTAATGGCGTTTCTGTCGGAGGCCGCCGTGGAGCGAGCGCTGCTGGACCAGCTGCGTGCTCTCGATTACAGCATCGAGCGTGAAGAGGACATCGGCCCCGATGGACACCGCCCGGAGCGCGAGAGTCACGATGAGGTCATTCTCAAGAAGCGGTTTGAGGACGCCGTTGCTCGCCTAAACCCTGGCCTGCCAGTGGAGGCCAGGCAGGACGCCATTCGCAAATTGACGCAGTCCGAACTGCCATCATTGCTCGAAGAAAACCGGCGCATCCACAAGCTGATGATCGAAGGCGTGGACGTCGAATACTACGCCGACGACGGGACGCTGACCGCTGGCAAGGTGAAGATCATCGACTTCGAACAATCGAAGCACAACGACTGGTTGGCCGTGAGCCAATTCGTTGTCATTGCCGGTCAGTACAATCGGCGCCCCGATATTGTTGTGTTCGTAAACGGCCTGCCGTTCGGTGTGATCGAATTGAAGGCCCCCGGAAACGGCAACGCAACTCTTGTTGGAGCCTTCAATCAGCTCCAGACCTACAAGAACCAAATTCCTGCGCTGTTTCACACCAACGCTCTGCTAGTGACATCGGACGGGATTGCTGCGCGTATTGGTTCACTGTCCGCCGATCTTGAGCGATTCATGCCCTGGCGTACAACTGACGGTAACGACGTTGCACCGAAAGGTATGCCGGAACTCTCGACCCTGATCGACGGCGTGTTCGAGCATCGCCGCTTGCTCGACCTGCTATGCCATTTCACGGTCTTCGGGGAAACCGGATCTGGTCTGGCCAAGATCATCGCGGGCTATCACCAGTTCCACGCGGTACGGCACGCAGTTAGCAGCACTGTGGCTGCCTCCTCGCCAGAGGGCAATCAGCGGGTTGGCGTCATCTGGCACACCCAAGGCTCCGGCAAGAGCTTGCTGATGGCGTTCTACGCCGGGCAACTGGTCAAACACCCGGCAATGGCCAACCCGACGCTGGTGGTTCTCACCGACCGGAACGATCTCGACGATCAGTTGTTCTCCACGTTCTCGATGTGCCGCGACCTGATCCGGCAAACGCCGGTGCAGGCTGAGAGCCGCGAGGATCTACAGAAGGTCTTGAGCCGTGCGTCGGGTGGTGTGATTTTCACTACCTTGCAGAAATTTGGCGAGATCGCGGAGCCGCTCACAACACGACGCAACGTGGTCGTCATCGCGGATGAAGCGCACCGCAGTCAGTACGGCTTCAAGGCCAAGCTCGACGCGAAGACCGGAGAAATTTCCTATGGCTTCGCCAAGTACATGCGGGATGCCCTGCCGAACGCATCTTTCATCGGCTTTACAGGTACGCCCATCGAGGCCGACGACGTTAACACCCCGGCGGTGTTCGGACACTACATAGATGTCTACGACATCAGCCGTGCGGTCGAGGACGGCGCAACTGTGCCGATCTACTATGAGTCGCGGCTTGCTCGCATCGAACTCGACGAGGAAGAAAAGACAAAGATCGATGCCGAGGTCGACGAACTCACCGAGGAGGACTCCGAAGTCGATCAGGAACGCTTCAAGAAGAAGTGGTCAACGGTCGAAGCGTTGGTGGGCAGTGACAAGCGACTCGCCTTGGTGGCCAAGGACATGGTCGCCCACTTCGAGGATCGTGTGGCAGCTCTCGATGGCAAAGCGATGGTGGTGTGCATGAGCCGCCGCATCTGCGTGGAGCTGTACAACAAGATCGTCAAGCTTCGGCCTGACTGGCACAGCGCCGATGACAGTGCTGGCGCGGTCAAGATCGTGATGACGGGGGCAGCGAGTGACCCGGAGGCGTGGCAACAGCACATTGGCAACAAGGCCAGACGAGATCTGCTAGCCAAGCGCGCCCGCGACCCGAAGGACCCGCTCAAACTGGTGATCGTTCGGGATATGTGGCTCACTGGTTTTGATGCACCCTGCATGCACACGATGTATGTGGACAAGCCGATGCAAGGGCACGGCCTGATGCAGGCAATTGCACGCGTGAACCGTGTCTTCCGTGACAAGCCTGCCGGACTGATCGTGGACTACATCGGCATCGCGCAAAGTCTCAAATCTGCGCTGCAGCAATACTCGAAGAACGACCAGGAAAACACCGGCGTTGACGAAGCGAAGGCCATCGCGGTGATGATGGAGAAATACGAGGTCGTACGCGATATGTACCACGGCTTCGATTACGTCTCCGCGATGAACGGCACACCGCAGGAGCGCCTTGCGATGATGGCGGGAGCCATCGAGTGGATTCTCGATCTCCAACAGAAGCTGGCGGCGAAAGAGAAGACCAACGAAGGCAAGAAGAACGCACATCGGCGATACCAGGACGCCGTGCTGGCGCTCTCAAAGGCGTTCGCCCTGGCATCCGCCTCCGACGAGGCCCGACAAATCCGAGAGGAAGTGGGCTTTTTCCAGGCGATTCGTGCTGCGCTGGTCAAGACTGCTACCGGGTCAGGTGTCACCGCGCAAGAACGCGAGCTGGCCATCCAACAGATCGTGAGCCGCGCCGTGGTGTCGACCGAGATCGTCGACATCCTGGCCGCTGCGGGCATCAAGAGTCCGGACATCTCCATCCTCTCCGACGAGTTTCTTGCAGAAGTTCAGCAGATGGAGAAGAAGAATCTTGCGCTGGAAGCCTTGCGCAAGCTGATCAACGACGGCATTCGCTCGCGCAGCAAAGCCAACGTGGTGCAGACCAAGGCCTTTTCGGAACGCCTGGAAGATGCCGTGGCGCGCTACCACGCCAACGCCATCACCACTGCAGAAGTGCTGCAGGAGCTGATCCAACTGGCCAAGGACATCCGCGCTGCCCGCCAGCGAGGCGAAGAGTCCGGGTTGTCCGATGAGGAGATCGCCTTCTACGACGCGCTGGCCGAGAACGAAAGTGCTGTGCAGATGATGGGCGACGACAAGCTTCGGCTGATCGCTCACGAGCTGCTGGTGAGCCTGCGGGAGAACGTGTCGGTGGATTGGGCTCACCGTGATTCGGCACGAGCGAGGATGCGGGTGTTGGTGAAGCGTATCCTGCGGAAATATGGCTACCCACCTGACCTCCAAGACACTGCTGTGCAAACGGTACTACAGCAAGCCGAGGCGTTGTCGTCGGGGTGGTCGGTTTCGCGCGGGGGGTGAGCCAGTAGGAGTCTAATTGCTTAGCAATACCACGTCAGCACAGTAACGACTTGGGGGCACATCTGACTGAGATGGAGGAGCATTTCATCGTCGAATTGTCTCTTGTCAACAAAGGCGAATGCCTTGGAACTCGTTTCGAGGTATTCGCGCATTGCAGTAGTGCGCCGACTGGCCTCAATGCGAGCCACAACTTAAAGGAGAAGCCTCCTCGAAAGGCGGCTTCTTCAAGTACGTAGCTACATCATAAGCAACTTACTAAGCAAGCAATCACAATCTCGCCTCACTAAGAAACGATGACTCAAGGACAACAAGACCAAAGGATCGACTCCGAGTGGGTTGCGCTAAATGCCTTCCGGGAATTGCTCAAGATATCGACGAAGGGCAATATGTCAAAATCAACTTATGACGAAGCAATTGATTTTGGGGGAGAACTTTATCCAGCCTTGTTAGGTCACGAGACTAGTATTCTTCGGCGAGCGAAGGAATCCGACACGACTCGCGAATATAGACAGCGAGCCCGACTGAAGGGGCAAGCAGAGGCACGAACGATAAGTCCTCTAGAGCTGGTACAGAGCGACATTCAAGAGCTAGAACAATTACTTGCTCTTGCCAAGAGCACACGAGACAAAGGTCAAGTAGACCAATTAAAAAATCGCCTGAAGGTTCTTCGTCACACCAGAGAGGAAATCTCACCCCCAGCCCATACGGAAAATCAATTGATTTTTCGGGATGTGGCCGCTTTTCCTGAAGGCCTTCCATGCATAGAGACAGGGAAAGGCTATCGCAGTTTTCAGCTACCTGACGGGAATGCCCTTCGTGTACATCTCTTGCATCCCGACAAGCCCGAGCATGTATCTGGAGCCGACATAATTTACGAACGGCATGCGGTAGGTTGCGACCAGGCAACGCTCGTGCTGATTCAATACAAGATTTGGGAAAAGCAGACTTTGAGCCTTGCCGATCCACGACTGCATGGTCAAATTTCAAAGCTAAAGGCCGTCACGTGTGACAGAGGACTATGCACAGATCTTTCCTCGAAAAGTCCATACCGGTTCCCGCACTGCGCTGCTTTCCTCCGACCAACCGACAAGCTTCAGCGTCCCGACCAGAAACTAATAAGTAGTGGCCAGCACCTTCCCATTTGCAGAATAAACGAATGCTCAAAAACTAATCGTTTTGGAACTGAGGTCCTCGAATACAAATCGATGCGCTCAACATCTCTTTCCGGCGAAGCTTTCGAATATATGTTCACATCGGACAAGCTCGGTTCACGGCCTGTAACCTACGCACAGCTCGCAGAGCTCCACGCGAAGCTCCAGATCTCAGCTGACCCCGATAACCTAATAATCCACGCGCAGGAGATTTATTCGCCGGCGTAATGCAATGAGACAAAACAACTAAGAATTCGCGCACCAGTCCAGCTACGGACAGGCAGCCTTATCTTATAGAGGAATCGGTTGGGGACCAGAGAGTCCTTTCACTCGCAGTAAGACTCGAGCCCTGTTCAGCGTTCCCGCTTCAGTTTCGCTGCAACATAGTTTCAACGTACTTCTTTACCTGAGATCTCCAGACAACGGGATCATAAGCCTCATCCGCTGCTTGCCGCCTTAGATCCTGGAACTGAGCGTCCAATAGCCCTTGTCCTGCGACCTCACCAATAGAAGCGCGAATCGCCGTGGCAGATTCGTCCGCCAATTTCCTAACAAGAAGAAGGCCATGTAGAGCTGCTAGATATTTCTTCCTATCCTGCATAGTGGCTCTTTGAGCGCGTTGCCTCAGATAATCCGCAGCTCCTCGATATGTAATATTTCCAGAAGTAAAGCGAAGCTGATCTGCTTCATCAAATAGCCCGCATGTTCCGCACACAAATGAAACCACCTCCGCTTGGTCCATTCCGTTTCCCTGAAGTATCCCCAGCTTCCGGCCGATGGGTGTTCTGGATAGCACAGAGCTCAGCATGGCTGCAAAAACGACTCCGAATAGTGCAAACAAAGTGTTGATTGAGATGCCGGCAAATAGGCTGCTATCCTTGCTCGTAATGGCAGTTCCTTTTACACCTGGAGCACGTACAATTACATCTGGCATTGCCCCTGGAGTGGCCAGCGAGGTCAGGAACGAAACCTTTACAAGATCACCTGGGTTTAGAAGATCTGCGTAAATTTCCACACGCGCCTCAGATTTTTCCTCCGTTAACCTTACTCCCGGGCTTGCCTCGGATGCGATTTCACTCAAGTGGCCGCCCTGCAATCCGAGCCTCACCAGTGTCTGTGCTATTTCCTTCCGCCCACTATTTCTTACTTCAACTACAAATATTCGCTTTGAGCCAGCGGCTGTAGCAAGCGTTGGGCCGCCAACAATCGAGTAGGCGAGTTCGGGCTCCTTTGTAGTTAGCCAATAAGTCGCGACCCCAGCAACAACAGTAAAGACGCCGGTTATAATCGCAGTTACAACAGCTGCTTTAGTAGTCGATTCGCTCACGTATATTCCCTTAATTGCCGATGGCCTGCTGCAATTCCACATCAAAGAAAGCGTTCAAATTATTTCTCACGATTCGAAGTAAATGTTGTAACTGCTGCGCAACGAGCTTTATCGAATCAAACCATTGAACCAACCAGTATCTATAATGCGACACTGCCTGAGTCGTGATCGCGAGAACTACCGGATTAGTCACTTGTCACTCCGAAGGAAAGACAGCGACGTGCAAAATTGAATGGAGCCAGGAACCACGCCGTCGGACGCCTAGCTTTCAGGCGGAGACCAACGCAAAATTTTGAAAAAGATACGTGAAACGCGATGAAAAGCTAGAGTGGAGAAAAGCGCCAATGCCGCCCAAATCGCACCATACCATTTCGGTAACGCCCCAATTAGAAAGAATCCAGCAATTGAAAATGCGCTAAATGTGAGGCAACCATATAGGGCCGCCGCGAGATAGCAAATCAGGTCTTCAATGTAGCCGGAAGCTCGGAGGCGTCCTACCACAGTGTCTGTCGGGAGGGAGGCCAATATTGCTTGTGATGTGGCAATGAATCCCGTAAGGATCGCACCGAGACTAATCGCCGCTGCAAGGAATTCCTTCAAGTCTACGGGAAGCACGAGTGCGAAACGCCACCAGAAGACTCCGACCACCAAAGCTGCGCCATATGGGTACCATCGCTCCAGCCACAAATGCCTTGTCATGCCCGAAGCACCCGTGCCCAACCATTTCTTGCTCGAATCAACCCTGCCCAGCGGGATTGTTGCGTATATCGAAGATCCCGTCCGAGTTCCAGATCAGCAATTTGCACTTCGAGTTTGGGGGCGATCAAGTTCAGTACGTCTGTCGGATCAATTGGTGAGTCCTTACCCGTCACCTCCAGCTTCGTTAGGACCGGATCGTTATCGCCATCATTAGGCCGCATGCCCATCAGCTTTGCCACCATTGCTCGGGCACGTTCGATACTCAGGGATGAATTGGCAGACCGGCCTGCTGAAATGACCACTTCTATGGTTTCGGCACCGAGACTATCACTCACATCAAGTGCGCGTCCTAGACTCACATTACCTGCCCGCTGCCGGAAGGTCATTTTTGGAGGAGCAACCTTGAAATGTAGCTTTCGTATGACTTCCTTTGATGCAAAGCGGAGATCGGCGTTCTCGTCCATGCGCATTAGAAGATCATATGAGCGTATGGCGTCTTCTTCATAATTGTAAAGACTGAAGTAGTGACCAATGGTGCTCGCGCGCACTCCGAAATGGTTGTACTGAACAAGCAGTACCTGATGCCGGGGATCGTAAAGAGCCGCCGTTTCTTCACCGAAGCCTTCATCTTCAGCCAAGTCGAATCCCTCAATCGGCTCTTCTCGACTAGCCTTTCCTGGCCCGTGTTCAAAACGAATCTTGGTGAAATCAATCAACCAATATGGCGACCGATTGTCATCGGAGTCCGGCCTTTGGATAGATTCGGCTCGAATCTCCTGTTGCCCTACTAGCTTTAGCCTTGCAGTCAGGTCATCCGCTGCAATCTGTTCCAACAGGACTTCCAGGCGTGGTGAACCATTGAATCTACGCACATCGAACAGATGGACTGCCATTTCACCGGCCATATGATGACACCTTCGAGATCGGAAAAGATACTCGATTATCGGCGTCGTGACGTCGCCTGTTGACCACCCGAAAGTAGTAGGGCCCACCGGCACGGACCTTAACGTTGGTGCGAAATGGCCCATAAAAAAAGCCAACCTAATCAATAGGTTGGCCTTGTCGACAGCTAATATATGTAACTACTCAAACGTCAATATTCCGAGCCACTAGCGCATTAGATTCGATGAAGTTCCGCCGCGGCTCCACTTCATCACCCATAAGGGTGGTGAAAATCTGGTCCGCCGCAATAGCATCCTCAATCTGCACCTTCAGCAGTCGCCGTTGGGTAACATCCAGCGTAGTCTCAAACAGCTGCTCAGGATTCATCTCGCCCAGGCCCTTATAGCGTTGCCGGGACACCCCACGCTCAGCCTCAGCTAACAACCACTGCATAGCCCCGTGGAAATCATTCACCGTCTGGTCCCGCAGCTTATCCCCTTCACCCCGCTGCACCTTAGTCCCTTCCGGCGTCAGCCCCTGGAAAGTCTTTGCCGCGTTGGAGAGGGCAGCGTAATCCGCGCCATGCACAAAATCCGCATCCAGATGCGACAGCCGCACGTTGCCATGATGACGACGCGCAATCATCAACCGATGCTTGTCGGTCTTCTCATCAAACTGGGCATACACATCCGCCGTACCATCGTCGTTGACCGCAGCGCCAATCAGCGTCTTGGCATGCATCTCCGCCAGCTTGGCCTTCAGCGCCACCGCTGAAGCCTCCGCCGCCGCAGCGCTATCCAGATCCAGCGTCACGCCGTCCGCAATGGCACGCAGCGCGTCGGTATCCACAACGCGCGACAAGCGGCCGATCACCCCCTCAGTCAGCTGATACTGCCGCGCCAACTCAGTCAACGCATCCCCATTGATCTCCGACCCATCCGGCCGCACCAGCACAGCCTTCTCCATCGCCAGCTTCAACAGATAAGCATTGAGCTCGACATCATCCTTGATATACCGCTCTTCCTTGCCATGCTTGATCTTGTACAGCGGCGGCTGCGCGATATACACATAACCGCGCTCGATGATGTCAGGCATCTGCCGATAGAAGAACGTCAGCAGCAGCGTGCGGATGTGTGAGCCGTCCACGTCCGCGTCGGTCATGATGATGATGCGGTGGTAGCGCAGCTTTTCCAGGTTGTAGTCGTCCTTGCCGATGCCGGTGCCCAGCGCGGTGATCAGCGTCAGCACTTCCTGGCTGGACAGCATCTTGTCGAAGCGGGCGCGCTCTACGTTCAGGATCTTGCCCTTCAGCGGCAGGATGGCCTGGAACTTACGGTCGCGGCCCTGCTTGGCGGAGCCGCCTGCGGAGTCGCCCTCCACCAGGAAGAGTTCTGACAGGGCGGGGTCTTTTTCCTGGCAGTCGGCCAGCTTGCCGGGCAGGCCCATGCCGTCCATCAAGCCCTTGCGGCGGGTCATTTCGCGGGCCTTGCGGGCGGCTTCGCGGGCGCGGGCGGCGTCTACGATCTTGCCGCAGATGATCTTGGCGTCGCCCGGGGTTTCCAGCAGGAAGTCGTTCAGGGCCTTGCCGACGAGTTCTTCCACGGGCAGGCGCACTTCGGACGAGACCAGCTTGTCCTTGGTCTGCGAGCTGAACTTGGGCTCGGGCACCTTGACGGAGAGCACGCAGGACAGGCCTTCGCGCATGTCGTCGCCGGTGGTTTCCACCTTGGCTTTCTTGGCGACTTCGTTTTCTTCGATGTACTTGTTGATGACGCGGGTCATCGCAGCGCGCAGGCCGGTCAGGTGGGTGCCGCCATCCCGCTGCGGGATGTTGTTGGTGAAGCAGAGCACCTGTTCGTTGTAGCCGTCGTTCCACTGCATGGCCACTTCCACGGCGATACCGTCTTTTTCGGTGTTGGCGTAGAAGATGTTGGGGTGCAGCACGCTCTTGGAGCGGTTGATGTATTCGACAAAGCCCTTCACGCCGCCGGAGAAGGCAAAGTCTTCTTCCTTGCCGGTGCGCTGGTCCACCAGCTTGATGTGGACGCCGTTGTTCAGGAACGAGAGCTCGCGGATGCGCTTGGAGAGGATCTCGTAGTGGAACTCGACGTTGGTGAAGATCTCTTCGTCGGCCAGGAAGTGGACTTCGGTGCCGCGCTTGTCGGTGGCGCCGATGATCTTCATCGGGGAGACTTCAACGGGCTGGCCGTCGGGGCCGGGCACGGTCTCGACGATGCGGTTCTGCACGTCGCCCTTGGCGAATTCGATCAGGTGCACCTGGCCGTCGCGGCGCACGGTCAGGCGCAGCCACTTGGACAGTGCGTTCACGCAGGACACACCCACGCCGTGCAGGCCGCCGGATACCTTGTAGCTGTTCTGGTTGAACTTGCCGCCGGCGTGCAGCTCAGTCATGGCGATTTCCGCCGCGCTGCGCTTGGGTTCGTGCTTGTCGTCAAACTTGACCAGGGGCGGGATGCCGCGGCCGTTGTCGACGATGGAGATCGAGTTGTCGCTGTGGATGGTGACCTGGATCTCGGTGCAGTAGCCAGCCAGCGCTTCGTCGATGGAGTTGTCCAGCACCTCAAACACAAGGTGGTGCAGGCCGGTGCCGTCGGAGGTGTCGCCGATATACATGCCCGGGCGCTTGCGTACCGCCTCCAGGCCTTCCAGGATCTGGATCGAAGAGGCTCCGTAGGTGTTTTCCTGTTGCGGTTTCTGCTGTTCGGTCATGTCTTTCTACTCAACGGCTGATGCGAAAGCCCGGCCGCGCCGGCACATTGGCAGGGCGTCTGGCTTTCCGCATGGCGGGTTACTAAAAACGGCAAAAGGGGCAGATCGTTTTCGATCCTGCCCCCGCTGCGAAGAGACGTCCCGCGATGAGGCGGGTGTCGTAGCGTGCCGTTTGCTGCTCCGGTATCTCTGTATCTGTAGTCCTGTTACCGGATCATCAGATGCGCATCGGCATGACGACGTACTTGAAGTTGTCGTCTTCCGGCACGGTAATCAGCGCACTCGAATTCGAGTCGCCAAGGCTGACCTGCACCTGCTCGGTCTTCAGGTTGGCAAGCACGTCGAGCAGGTAGGTCACGTTGAAGCCGATATCGAGCGCGTCGCCCGAGTAATCGAGTTCCAGCTCTTCCTGCGCCTCTTCCTGGTCGGCGTTGGTGGAGCTGATCTTGAGCATGTGCGTGTCGAGGATGCAGCGCACGCCCTTGAATTTGTCGGTGGTCAGGATCGCGGTGCGTTGCAGCGCCTGCTGCAGCTGCACGCGGTCGATCGCGAAGGCGTTCTTGTAGCCCTTGGGGATCACGCGCTGGAAGTCGGGGAACTTGCCTTCGACCAGCTTGGAGATCAGTTCGATATTGGCGAACGTGAACTTGACCTGGTTGGCGGCCAGCTGCACCGTCACCGGATCGTCGTTGTCTTCCAGCAGGCGCTGCAGTTCCAGGATGGTCTTGCGCGGGATGATGACTTCCTGGCGCGAGCCGACGCCAGCCGCTTCGTTCTCGAGCTCAACGCCGCAGTAGGCCAGGCGGTGGCCGTCGGTGGCGACTGCCATGACCTTCTTGCCTTCCACCACCAGCAGCATGCCGTTCAGGTAGTAGCGGATGTCCTGCTGCGCCATGGCGAAGTGGACCATCGCCAGCAGGTGCTTGAAGGTCTTCTGCGGCAGGCTGACGCTGGCGTTGAATTCGCTGGCTTCAGCAACGGTCGGGAATTCCTCTGCGGCCAGCGTCTGCAGGGCAAAGCGGCTCTTGCCGGATTGCACGGTCATGCGCTTGTCGTTGAGCGACAGGGCCACGTCGCCGTCAGGCATGGCGCGCAGGATGTCCAGCAGCTTGCGCGCGGCCACGGTGGTGGCAACGCTGTCGCTGCCGACGCCGCATTCCGCATGCGTGGTGATCTGGATCTCGATGTCGGTCGAGAGGAAGGAAACGTTGGACCCGGACTTGCGAATCAGCAGATTGGCCAGGATCGGGAGGGTGTGGCGGCGCTCCACGATGCCGCTCACGATTTGCAGCGGACGCAGCAGGTTGTCTCGCGAGGTTTTGACCAATTGCATTGAATTTATCCTTCGTCGTTTGTAATCGGCGACCGCAGAACGCAAATAGCTCCGAATTCACTTAGGAATCAAGGAGTTAATGTGCCATTGTACCAAGGATAAGCCGCTGCGGTGAAGCGGGGCGGGACCGGCGGGCGGGCCAGCTGTGCACAAAAAGCCACGCTGGCGCAAACCGTACTTGCCATCCCGTCCCGACTCACCGCAAAGCCTTATCAGTGGCCATTTTCCGGACACTTGCCCCGGCGACGCTGACGTTAATTCCCCAGGCGCCACGGGATGTCCGTGGCGCGCACTCTACAGTATGCCAGCCCCGAGGGGCCGGCCCTTCAAAACGCCTTCCCGGGGGTACCCGGGCATCGGCCATGCATCAGCCCTTGAGCGTTTGCTCCAGCACGTGCAGCTCGTGGTTGAGCTGCGCGTCCTTGCTGCGTTCGTCGGCGATCTTGCGCACGGCGTGCAGCACGGTGGTGTGGTCGCGGCCGCCAAAGAGCTCGCCGATTTCGGGCAGGCTCTTCTGCGTCAGCTCCTTGGCCAGGTACATCGCAATCTGGCGCGGCCGTGCAATATTGGCAGGCCGCTTTTTCGAGTACATGTCAGCGACCTTGATGTTGTAGAAATCCGCGCAGGTCTTCTGGATGTTCTCCACGGAGATCTGGCGGTTCTGCACGGTCAGCAGGTCCTTCAGCGCCTCGCGCGTCACCTCGATGGTGATGTCCTTGCCGTGAAAGTTGCTGAACGCCAGGATCTTGCGCAGCGCGCCTTCCAGCTCACGCACGTTGGAGCGCAGGTGCTTGGCGACGAAGAAGGCAACCTCTTCGGGCACGTTGACGCTTTCCGCGGCGGCCTTCTTCATCAGGATGGCCACGCGCATTTCCAGCTCTGGCGGCTCGATGGCCACGGTCAGGCCGGAGTCGAAGCGCGAGATCAGGCGGTCGTCGATGCCGCTGATTTCCTTCGGGTAGGTATCGCTGGTGATGATCACCTGCGCCCGGTTGGCGATCAGGGCCTCAAAGGCGTAGAAGAACTCTTCCTGCGTGCGGTTCTTGCCGGAGAAGAACTGGATATCGTCGATCAGCAGCAGGTCGAGCGAGTGGTAGTAGCGCTTGAACTCGTCGAACGCCTTGCGCTGGTACGCCTTGACCACGTCGGAGACGTACTGCTCGGCGTGGATGTAGCGGATGCGCGCGCGCGGGTTCTCCAGCAGCATGTAGTTGCCGATGGCGTGGATCAGGTGGGTCTTGCCCAGGCCCACGCCGCCATAGAGATACAGCGGGTTGTACGACTTGCCCGGGTTGTTGGCCACCTGGATGGCCGCGGCCCTTGCCAACTGGTTGGCTTTGCCAGTGACGAAGTTGTCAAAGGTCAGGATCGGGTTCAGGCGCGAGCGCTCATGCACCGTGTCGCTGGGCTGGTGGCCCGGCATCGGCGTGGCGCCGCCCACCTGCAGGTGGGACTGATGCGACGGGTGCGGCTGCTGGGGTTGCTGCGGCTGCACGCGGTAGGAGCGGGCGCTGGCCTCGGCGGGGTCCATGTGGACCACGTCGATCTCGCCCATGTCGGCGCCGTGCTGCGGGTGATGCTGGCCGGGGTGCTGGCCGCCCATGCCCGGGGCCTGGCCGCGCGCGCCGGCCGGGACCGGGGCGGCGGACGGCATGCCGGCCGGATTGCCGTACTGCGGCTGGCCCATGCCGTACGCGGCTGCGGTGGGGTATTCGCCATAGCCGGGCTGGCCGGGCATGGCAAACGGGGCCTGGCCGCCCATCGGCTGGGCGCCGGGATAGCCGGCCATGCCCGTACCCGGTGCTGCGTGGCCGTCCATGCCGCCCGGGCCCATGCCGGGCTGGGCCGGCTGCATATAGGCAGCGGCACGGCCCGACGCGGCGGGATCCAGCACGAACTGGACGCTGACCTGCGCTTCCCAGTACTCGCAGGCCAGTGCGGTGATGCGCCCCGAAAACTGGCTCTTGACCCAGTCCAGCTTGAAACGGTTGGGCGCGGCAATGCGCAGCGCGTGCGTTTCTTCATCGAACGCAACGGGCGCCAGCGGCTTGATCCACGTTTTGAACTGTTGCGGCGTCAGCTCGCGCTCTAGTTGCGCTGCTGCCGCCTGCCAGAAATCTTGCATTGTTTGTTGTTTGGTAATCGCACCCGGGTCCGCTTCTTCAGCGGCCCGGGCACGCCACAAGCGGCGTATATGCCGCGCTATCCGGGCCGTCCCAGCCGTATTGGGAATTAATTCCCTTCGGCTAGGCCTCCGCGGCATGCCATGCAGCCGCCAGCGAGCCTTCAGGCTCGCCGCACTGGCGTGCGTTCAGTCATGCGTTGCCGCGGTGGGGGCCCGGGTTGCGCCTGCGCCACGCAGCCCGTGTTGTGTTTGGACCCGGATTGTATACCCGCCGCTGAGTTATCCACAAAGGATAAGTCTGTGGACAACTTGTGCAAATGCGGTGGATTTGTGTGCACAACCCTTGCTGTGATGCGGCTTTGCGGGGTGTGGAAACGGGCAAAATCTCAGGCAAAACAGGGACTTCGCCTGTGGATGACTGCGCTGGAGGTGGCCTTCGGGACACATGCAGTTACCCACCGGCTGTTGTGGACAATGGGGCACCACGGGCCACAGGGCGCTGTGGCAATTGTGCCCTTGCACACAGACTTGCGCCTTGACAGCGCCGGAGAAAATCGTTTAAATGGCGGGTTCTGCGATGCGGCAGGGGATCACGTATGCGCATCGCCGGTCTGGCCTGTTCGTGCCGTCCGCGCTAACAGGTTAGCTACCTGCACACGCGTAAGCACGGCCGGCAGCAAGACAGAACCAGAATCGTCGGATACGCCGCTGCAGTTCCTCGCAAGCGGCAGCCCCCATGCGAACCATACGCGGCGGCCACGGCACCCCGGCACCGGCCGGAGTCGGGCGAGCCAAGATCAACCAGAGAGTGCAACATGAAACGTACCTACCAACCTTCCGTTACCCGCCGCAAGCGTACCCACGGTTTCCGCGTGCGCATGAAGACCCGCGGCGGCCGTGCCGTCATCAACGCACGTCGCGCCAAGGGCCGCAAGCGCCTGGCCATCTGAGGCCCGGGCGACCGGCCTGACGGCGCGCCCGGCGCCGGCTGCAGCGTACCGCAGCCGTGCCGCGCAGCCGTCAATGCCCACCGCCTCGGCTTCAGGTCGGCCGGCAGCTTGCCGCAGGGCGCCGCTTTTGCGCCAGCAGTAGTATTCGCCAGCGCTCGCCAGTGTCACCCAGCGTGTCAGCCCATGCCTTCCCCAAAGCCGCGAGGCTAACAAAGACGGATGAGTTTTCATCCGTTTTTGCTTTGCGGCCCCGGCGGCGCAGCCCGCATTTCGTGCTCTACGTGCGCGCCAATGACCGTCCGGAAGGACGGCTTGGCGTGGTGGTCGGCAAGAAGTTCGCGCCGCGCGCGGCTGAGCGCAACCTGGTGAAGCGCATGGCGCGCGAGCTGTTCCGCCAGCGCCGTGAGCACCTGGCGGGGCGCGACGTGCTGCTGCGCCTGCAAGCCAAGTTTCCGCGCGCGGAATTTGCGACGCGCGCGGCGGTCCGAAGGGCATGCGCGGCGGAAATCGCCAGCCTGCTCGACGTAGCGGCCAAGCCGCTGCCGCCACCCGCACCGCCTGCCTCGCCCTCGGCACCGCCACCCGCGGCGCCACCGGCGAGCCCCTCGCAAAGCCTGCCACCAGGCCTTCCGGCCTGAACCGCCTGCCATGAAGCGAATCCTGCTAGCCCTGCTGCGTATCTACAAGATCGCCCTGAGTCCCTACCTGGGCTCGCAGTGCCGCTTCCTGCCGACCTGTTCCGAGTACGCCCGCGACGCCGTCATCCACTACGGCGCCGCGCGCGGCAGCTGGATGGCCGCCTGCCGGCTGTGCCGCTGCCATCCTTTCGCCCAAGGCGGGTATGATCCCGTGCCGGGCACGGAAGCTGACGACACTGCCAGGCCGGACACCCACGCGGGCCGTTCCGTCCATGCCGCCGCAGGCCATGCGCCTGTGGCGATCCGTCTGCCCAGACCCTGATTTCTCCGACCACAGCCAGACATGGATATCAAACGCACCATCCTCTGGGTCATCTTCTCGATGTCCCTCGTGCTGCTCTACGACAACTGGCAGCGCTCCCAAGGCCATGCGTCGATGTTCTTCCCGAGCACGACCCAACAGGCCGCCTCGGCGCCCGCCGCCAGCGGCGCTGCCGCGCAGGGCGACGTGCCCAAGGCCAACGTGGCGCCAGGCGCAGCGGGTACCGCTGCCCCGGCCGCGCCGCAGGCCGCGGCCCAGCCCACCGGCGAGAAGGTCGTGGTGACCACCGACACGGTGCGCGCCGAGATCGACACCGCCGGCGGCATCGTGTCGCGCCTGGAGCTGCTCAAGGAGCATGAGAAGGACGGCAAGCCGGTGGTGCTGTTCGAGCGCGACAACGTGCGCACCTACATGGCACGCTCGGGCCTGATCGGCGGCGACCTGCCCAACCACACCACGGTGTTCACCGCCGCCCCGGGCCCGCGCACGCTGGACGGCGCCGAGCAGCTGGAAGTGGCGCTGACCGCCGAGAAGAACGGCGTGAAGCTGGTCAAGACCTATGTGTTCCGCAAGGGCAGCTATGTGGTCGACACCAAGTTCGCGGTGACCAACGCGGGTGCCGCGCCGGTCTCGCCGACGCTGTACCTGGAACTGGCGCGCGACGGCAGCAAGGTCGAGCAGTCGCAGTTCTACAGCACCTTCACCGGCCCGGCCGTCTACACCGACGCCGACAAGTACCACAAGATCGACTTCGAAGACATCGCCAAGGGCAAGGCCACCGTGCCGGCCGCCGCCAACAATGGCTGGGTGGCGATGGTGCAGCACTACTTTGCCTCGGCCTGGATCCCGCAGACCGGCAAGGAGCACAGCTTCTACGTCCAGCAGATCGACCCGCACCTGTACCGCGTGGGCGTGCAGCAGCCGCTGGGTGAACTGGCCCCGGGCGCCACGGTGACCACCGATGCACGCCTGTTCGCCGGTCCGCAGGAAGAGCACATGCTCGAGAAGATCGCCCCGGGCCTGGAGCTGGTGAAGGACTATGGCTGGCTGACCATCCTGGCCAAGCCGCTGTTCTGGCTGCTGGAGAAGCTGCACGGCTTCCTGGGCAACTGGGGCTGGTCGATCATCGCGCTGACGGTGCTGATCAAGCTGGTGTTCTTCCCGCTGTCGGCGGCAAGCTACAAGTCCATGGGCAAGATGAAGGACCTGCAGCCGCGCATGACGTCGATCCGCGAGCGTTACAAGAACGACCCGCAGAAGATGAACCAGGAGATGATGGGGCTGTACAAGACCGAGAAGGTCAACCCGCTCGGCGGCTGCCTGCCCATCGTGATCCAGATCCCGGTGTTCATCGCGCTGTACTGGGTGCTGCTGTCGTCGGTGGAAATGCGCGGCGCGCCGTGGCTGGGCTGGATCCATGACCTGTCGGTGCCGGATCCGTTCTACATCCTGCCGATCGTGATGGCCGTGTCGATGTTCGTGCAGACCAAGCTGAACCCGACCCCGCCGGACCCGGTGCAGGCCAAGGTCATGATGATCATGCCGCTGGTGTTCTCGGTGATGTTCTTCTTCTTCCCGGCCGGCCTGGTGCTGTACTGGGTGGTGAACAACATTCTGTCGATTGCGCAGCAATGGCAGATCAACCGCATGCTCGGCAAGGGCAAGGCGGCAGTGGTGGCGAAGAGCTGAAGCTGTTGCAGGTTGCGGTAAGCAAAAAAGCCCGGCAGTGATGCCGGGCTTTTTGTTTGATGGATCGGGGCGCTGACAGCCATCACCCCTCGTTGATCACCGCCCGCCTATAGCGCAACCATGTCGAAATCCGCTTTCGCCATGCCGCAGTCCGGGCAGCTCCACTCCAGCGGGACCGCGCCCCACGGTGTGCCGGGCGCGATCCCGTGCTCGGGCATGCCGAGCGCTTCTTCATAAACGAATCCACAGATACGGCACTGCCAGATGGTCATGCGGCCCCCCGCAGCGAGGGCGCTCGGGTGGAGACACCGGCGGCGCGCGCGGTGTTTTCGATTTCTTCGACCAGCGGGGCGATGCGCGCCAGCTCGGCGCGGTTGTCGTCGTCCCACGGATGGAAGCCGGGGCGGAAGTAGCTGAGCCATTCCGGGATCATCTTGGGCAGCACCGCGGGCGAGGCCCACAGGAAGCGCAGCACGCTGCCAAACCCGCTCAGCTTGTTGCGGCAGCCCTTGTCGCCCATCACCAGCGCGATGTGGAACACGAACACCATGGCCCAGAACGTCACGGTGGTGGTCAGCATGGTGAAGGTGCGCAGGAAGTAGCGGTAGGGGCCGGGCTTCATCACCGTGTTCCAGACATCGTAGGCCACCGCCTTGTGCTCGGTTTCTTCCAGCGCGTGCCAGGTCCACACCTGCCGGTAGCCGGTCTCGGAGGCCGCGCCCATGTGGCGCTGATCCTGCAACAGGCCGCCGGCCAGCATCGCGGTGTAGTGCTCCAGCGCGATGGTATGGGCCAGCTGCCACGACTTGGGCAGGATCTTGCGCAGCAGGTCCAGCAGCTTCCACACCGTGCGGTCCAGCGCCGCGGCGGGCAGGCCGGCGTCTTCCATCAGCCGGTTGTAGAGGATGTGCTCGCGCGTGTGCATCGCTTCCTGGCCGATAAAGCCGGCGATGGCGCGGCTCAGTTCGGGGTCTTTCACCTGGTCGCGGTAGTTGCGCACGCTGTCCATGAAGAAGCGCTCCCCGGCGGGGAAGAAGATCGACAGCGCGTTGATGAAATGGGTGACGTGACGGCCCCGTTCGTGCCAGTCGCTGATGCGTTCTGGCGGCAGGTGGGGATGCACGTCGCGGCGGACTGGCATCATGGCGGTCTCCTTGGGTGACGGCCGGCGCGTGCTGCGCCGGCGCAATTCATTGGCTGGCGAGGAATGGCAGCAGGTCTGCCGCCACGCGTTGCGGGTCTTCTTCCATCGGCACGTGGCCAAGCCCCGCGTAGCGGCGCAGCTGCGCGCCGGGGATGCGCTCGGTGAAGGCCTGCGCGTGCGCGGGCGGGATCCAGCGGTCGCGCTCGCCCCACAGCACCAGCGTGGGCGCGCGCACGCTGCCGAGCAGGTGGGTGTCAAGCTGGGCAAAGTCGAGCCTGGGCACCATCTTGCCGACGGCCTCGCGGCTGCCTTCGGCGTAGAAGAAATCAACGTAGCGGCGGAAGGTGGATTCCGGCACGCGCGAGGCATCGCCATAGACGTCGCGCGTGGCGGCGCGGATGATGAACTCGGGCAGCATCCACGGTGCCGACCAGCGCACCGGCGCATGGCGGAACAGGTCGATGTAGATCGGCAGCCGCATCGGGAAGCCGGCGGCGTCGATCAGCACCAGCTTGTCGACCGCATCGGGCCGGCGCACCGCCAGGTCCCACGCGATCAGCCCGCCCAGCGAGTTGCCGATGATGCTGGCGCGGCGCACGTTCACCGCGGCCAGGAAGGCATCGATGAAATCGCGGTAGCGGTGCACGTCCATGGTTTCGATGCGCCCGCGCGCATCGCGCAGCGGCCCGGTCAGCCCGAACGGGGCGATGTCGAGCCGCAGCACGCGATAGCGCTGCGCCAGCATCGGCACCATCCCCTGCCACGTATGCAGCGAAGCGGCGAAGCCGTGGATCAGCACCAGGGTGTCGCCGTCGGCGGGGCCTTCATCGGTGTAGTGCACCATCGCATCGAGCACGCGCACCCAGCGCGAGGCCGGCAGCGCATGGCGCTGCGCCAGCGTGGCGCGCGACAGGCTGAACAGCCCTACGCGGCCCTGCCCGAACCAGCGCGTCAGCGCCCCCGGTGGCGCCAGCAGCGCAGCATCCTGTTCGATCGCAAGCCGGTTCACGGGCGCTCTCCCTGGCCGACCGAGGCCGGTGCGGCAACGGGGCCCAGATCGCGCTTGCGTCGCGTCTCGCGCACCACCAGCGACTGGTAGGCAGCGGGCAGCAGCCGCGCCATGGCATCGGCGGCGTAGGCGTCGGGTCCGATCAGCACGCGCCGGCGGTTGCGGCGCACGCCTTCCAGGATCACGCGCGTGGCCTTGTCGGGCGAAGTGATGAAGAATTTCTCGAACTCATCCTTGCCATGCTGGGCGTCGCGCACCAGGAAGCCGTTGACGCTGGATGACACACGGCTGGCCTGGGCGATATTGGTCTTGATGCCGCCCGGGTGCACGGTGGTGGCCGACACGCCGCAGTCCATCAGGTCCAGTTCCTGCCGCAGCGATTCGGTGAAGCCGCGCACCGCGTACTTGCTGGCGTTGTAGGCGCCCATGCCGGGCTGGGCGAAGATGCCGAAGATGCTCGATGTATTGACCACGTGGCCGTCGCCGCTGGCCTTCAGGTACGGCAGGAAGGCCTTGGTGCCATACACCACGCCCCAGAAGTTGATACCCATGATCCATTCCAGGTCGTCGTAGCTCATGCCCTCGACGGTGCTGGACAGCGCCACGCCGGCGTTGTTGAAGATCAGGTTGATGCGGCCGTGGGCCTCGGCGGCCGCGGCGGCCCACGCATAGACCGCGGCGCGGTCGGCCACATCCACGGTGTGCTGCGTGATGCGGGCCTGCGGTGCGGCGGCCATGGCCTGGACCACGGTCTGCGCCAGCCCGGCCTCGTTGCGGTCTGACAGCGCCAGGTGGCAGCCCTGCCGTGCCAGCGCCAGCGCCAGCGCGCGGCCGATGCCAGAGCCGGCGCCGGTGATTGCGGCAACCTTGTTGCGGAAGTCCTTCATGTCCGGTCTCCTTCCGGTGATGTCGTTCTTTTGGGTGTGAATCGGGGGGAATGCGTGTGCGTCAGGCACCGGCGACCGTGGCGATATCGGCCGACCCGGCCTGCATTGCGGTCTCGTCCGGCAACGCGCGCCGCACCGGGTACAGGTCGTAGTCGGTCATGCGAAAGCTCGCCGTGGCGCGGCGGAACTGCCAGGTGAAGCCCGGCCACAGCGTGGTGTTGCGGCCGCTGCGCGGGTCGATGTACCAGCTGGCGCAGCCGCCGGCGGACCAGATCGCATGGCCCAGCCGCGCCTGCAGCCGTTCGTTGAAGCGGCGCTGCACCGGCTCGCGCACGTCCACCGCCTGCACGCCTTCGCGGCGCATCTGCTGCAGGGCGTCGACGATGTAGGCCACCTGCGACTCGATCATGAACACCATTGAGCTGTGGCCCAGGCCGGTATTGGGGCCGACCACGAAGAACAGGTTGGGGAAGCCCGCCACGGTGGTGCCCAGGTAGGCCTGCGCGCCGTCGCGCCAGGCATCGACCAGGTCCACGCCGTCAAGGCCCGAGATCACGCCGCGCGGCATCGGATCGGTGGCATGGAAGCCGGTGCCCAGGATGATGCAGTCCACGGGCCGGCGCGTGCCGTCGCGCAGCACCACCGCGTCGCGCTCCACGCGGGCGATGCCGGTGGTGACCACGTCCACGTTGTCGCGCGCAAGCGCCGGGTAGTAGTCGTTGGAGATCAGCACGCGCTTGCAGCCGATGGTGTAGTCCGGCGTCAGCGTCGCGCGCAAGGCAGGGTCGCGCACCTGCCTGGCCAGATGGCGGCGCGCGACGCGCTCCACCACCTTCATGATCTTCGGATGCAGCACGAAGCCCAGCACGCGCGATTCCAGCATCCAGTAGATGCCGGTGCGCACCAGCGTCTGCGTGAACGGCAGGCGGCGGAACAGCCAGCGCTCCGCCGCGCTGACCTCGCGGTCCGGCTTGGGCATGATCCACGGCGGAGTGCGCTGGTACAGGTCCAGCTGCGCCACCTGGGGCGCGATCTGCGGCACGAACTGGATCGCGCTGGCGCCGGTGCCAATCACGGCCACGCGCTTGCCGGCGAGCGCATAGGCGTGGTTCCAGTGCTGCGAGTGGAAGCACTCGCCCTCGAACGAGTCCAGCCCCGGGATATTGGGGTAGGAAGGCCGGCTCAGCCCGCCCATGCCGGAGACCAGCACGCGCGCCCGCACCACCTTGCCGTCGGCCATCTCCAGGCGCCACACCTGCGCGGCCTCGTCCCAGGCGGCGTGGCGCAGTTCATGGTGCAGCCGCAGGTGCGGGCGCAGGCCGAAGCGGTCGGTGCAGCCTTCCAGGTAGGCGCGGATCTCCGGCTGGGTCGAGAACATGCGCGACCAGTCCGGGTTCGGCGCGAATGAAAAGGAATACAGGTGCGACTGCACATCGCAGGCGCAGCCCGGGTAATGGTTGTCGCGCCAGGTGCCGCCGACTGCGCCGGCCTTCTCGAAGATCAGGAAGTTGCGCTCGCCGCGCTCGCGCAGCCGTATCGCCATGCCGAGGCCGGCAAAGCCACTGCCGATGATGGCAATGTCTGTGTGCTCAAGGGCAGGGGATGCCTGCTGCGGCAACTCCGCGGGTGCATTCATGGGCGCTCCTCACCGTTATTACAGTGTTTATTGTGACATTGATGGATGTCATCGTAGGAAGCGCAGGGCAGGTGGTCAATGCCGTGAGTTGAAGGATGGTTCTAATTTCTGGGGATTTCCAGCGGCGTTTCACGCACATAAAACAAGGTGATGCCACCCCGCAGGCGCTTGCGCCGTGGGATTCGGTCGTGCGTTTGAAACCGGGAGATTTTTTTCAGGCTTCGCGGATCACGAAGGCGTGGCCGCAATATCGGGGCGCTAGGCCGCCTGTCCCTTGCGGCGCCAGCCGTGCGGCGTTTCACCGGTCCAGCGCTTGAAGGCGTGGGTGAAGGCACTCTGCTCGGAATAGCCGAGCCGCATCGCGCACTGCGCCAGGCTGATGCCGGGATCGGCAAGATACTGCTCCGCCAGCGCGCGCCGCACGTTATCCACAAGCTGTGAATAACTGATGCCCTGCGCCTGCAGCCGCCGCTGCAGGGTGCGCACGGGCATGCCCAGGTGCGTGGCCACGTCGGCAATCGGCAGTTCGCCCTGCGGCAGCCGCCCGCTGATATAGGCACGCGCCTGCGCCAAGGCGTCGGCCCCGGCCGGCGCGATCTGCTGCAGCTGGGTATCGGCGATGCGCGTCATCTGCGCCTGCATGCCCGCGTCGGCCTGCAGCGACGGCAGGTCGAGCAAGGCCCGGTCGATATGCATGGCATGGCGCGCGGCGTTGAAGACCACGGGGCAGCCGAACACCTCGGCATGCAGGCGGGTATCGGCCGGCGCGGGATGCGGGAATTCCACCTGGGTGGCCACGTGCTGCTCACCGATCAGCCAGCGCGCGAACACCACCCAGGTTGCCATGTGCAACTCATGCGCATGGCGCGACAGCGGGCCATGCCGGGCTTCCCAGGTCATGCAGGCGGCATGCGGCGTTTCGATCAGGCGGGTGCCGCCGATATCGTTGGCCAGCACCTCATAGCGGATGCCTTGCAGGATGGCGTCGCGCACGGTGGGCGTGGTCAGCACCACGTAGCCCATCTCGGCATAGTGGCGCGGCGCGAAGGCGGCGCCGGCGCGCAGGCCGACATCGGGATCGCCGGTGACCTGCTCCAGCCAGTCGAGCAGCGCCAGGTAGGCGGCACCGGGAATGCGCGTGGCGGTCTGCGCACCGGTGGCGTGCAGCAGCTCGGGCGGCACGCCGACGGCGCGCAGCTGGTCGGCCGGGGCAATGCCCTGGCGCGCGCCGTGGTCGAGCACGGCGCGGAGGTAGGCGAGCGAGACGGTGCCCAGTGCGGTGCCCGCTTGCGCACCACTGGCACCGCCGTCGGGCTGGTTGGCGCGTGGCATCAAATCACCTGTCGTGCGGGATCAAGACCGGGCACCGATCTTTATCCAAACTCCGGGTAGCGTCAATGCGGGCCTGCCCCCGCCTGAATACAAGAGACCGACGCATGGAGACAATATGGCCCCCAATCATCCACACCGCCGTGCGGATGCCGATGCCGAGGCGCTGCACGCGCTGACGCGGCGCGGCTTCCTGAAAGTCGGCCTCGGCTTCTCGGCCGCGCTGGCCTGTACCGCGCTGGTGCCGTCGCTGGCCGGCTGCTCGTCGGCAGATCCCGCGCCGCAGGCCGGCATGACCTGGCTGCGCCCGCAAGACGTGGCGATGTTCCGCGCGCTGCTGCCGGCCATCGTCACCGAGCTGGCCGAAGCGCCGCCGCCGCGGCGCGCGGCCCTGGAGCAGGACGCGCTGCGCAATATCGACGCGACCTGCGCCGCCATGGGCGCGGGCGCGCAAGCCGAGCTGCGCAAGCTGTTCGGCCTGCTTGCCAGCACGCCGCTGCGCTGGGCGCTGACCGGCATCCGCCAGGACTGGAGCGCGGCCACGCCCCCGCAGGTGCAGTCCTTCCTGGCGCGCTGGCGCGCCAGCCGCCTGGCCACGCTCAATGCCGGCGCGGTGGTACTGGTCAAGCTCACCAGCGTGGGCTACTACGTACTGCCGGCCGCGTGGGCGGGCAGCGGCTATCCCGGCCCCAACGCGGCCGTCTACAAGGCGCTGCACGCCTGATCCCCGACATGGCCATTGATAATCTCTACGACGCCGGCATCGCCGCCGGCTGGAAGGTACTGGACGCCGCCACCTTCACCACCACGCGCACGCTGGATGCCGACGTCGTCATCGTCGGCAGCGGCGCGGGCGGCGGCATCAGCGCCGAGGCGCTCAGCCGCGCCGGCCTGCGCGTGGTGCTGCTGGAAGAGGGCGCGCTGCGCACCTCGGACAGCTTCCGCGACATGGACGAGAACCGCGCCTATCGCGAGCTCTATCAAGAGGCCGCGGCCCGCACCACGGCCGACGGCGCCATCGCCATCCTGCAGGGCCGCTCCGTCGGCGGCAGCACCACGGTCAACTGGTCATCGAGCTTCCGCACGCCGCCGCAGACGCTGGCGCACTGGGCAACGCATCACGCCGTCACCGGCCACAGCGAGGCCGACATGGCGCCGTGGTTCAGGAAAGTGGAAGAGCGCCTGGGCATCGCGCCATGGGCGATGGCGCCCAATCCCAACAACGACGTGCTCAAGCGCGGCTGCTCGACACTGGGCTGGGAATGGCACGTGATCCCGCGCAACGTGAAGGGCTGCTGGAACTCCGGCTATTGCGGGCTGGGGTGCCCGGTCAATGCCAAGCAGTCGATGCTGGTGTCGACCATCCCGGCGGCACTGGCCAGCGGTGCGACGCTGGTGCACCGCGTGCGCGTGCGCACGCTGGACCATGACGGCAAGCGCGTGCAGTCGGTCACCGGCGAAGCGCTGGGCGCGGACGGCTATACGCCCACCGGCGTCGGCGTGGTCGTGCGCGCCAAACACTTCATCGCCGCCGGCGGCGCCATCAACACGCCGGCGCTGCTGCTGCGCTCGCGCGTGCCGGACCCGCATGAGCGGCTGGGATTGCGCACGTTTATCCACCCGGTGAATATCAGTATCGCGAAAATGCCAGAGCGCATTGATCCCTATTATGGCGCACCGCAGTCGATCGCTTCCGACCACTTCCAGTGGAAGGATGGCGCCACCGGGCCGATGGGCTACAAGCTGGAGGTGCCGCCGATGTTCCCCGGCATCAGCGCGGGCGTGCTCAACGGCGTGGGCGAGGCGCTGCGCCGCGACATGGCGCAACTGCCCCATACCAACGCCATGCTGGCACTGCTGCGCGACGGCTTCGTGCCAGAGAGCACGGGCGGGCGCGTGCGGCTGGCGGCCGACGGCAGCCCGCTGCTGGACTATGAGATGAGCGACTACGCCTGGGACGGCGTGCGGCGCGCGTGGCTGAGCATGGCGCAGGCGCAGTTTGCCGCCGGCGCGGAGCGGGTGCGGCCCGCCCACCTGGACGCCGCCGAGTACCGCAGCTGGCCCGAGGCGCGCAACGCCATCGCGCAACTGCCGCTCAAGCCATTCCGCACCGCGCTGTTCACCGCGCACCTGATGGGCGGCTGCGGCATGAGCGACGATGCGCGCGGCGGCGTGGTGGACAGCCATGGCAACCACCACCAGCTGGCCAACCTGTCGGTGTTCGACGGCTCGGTGTTCCCGACCAGCGTGGGGGCCAATCCCCAATTGTCGGTGTTCGCGCTGACGGCACAGAATGCGCACGCGCTGGCACGGCGCCTCACGTCATGAGGTATTGGCCGCGCAAGCCTGCAATGTCCTGCGTTGCAGGCATCCGGCATGGCTGCCCGATGCAGGCTGCGGGCGACATTGTTGTGCGATTCCCCACGCCAGTGGCGCAATTAGAATGTCCACTCCAATTCAGCTCTTGTGAAACGCTCGAAGCGGTGGATAGGCTTCGTACAGCTGTTTCAAGCATCCGTATGCCGTCAGAGCAGGGAGCGGAACAGCGTAGCAAATTGCTAAGGGGTTTACGGCAGCAACGAAGAGAGACGCCCCCATGAAGACCGGCAAAAGCTCGGCAGGAGACACCAAGGCCCGGATTCTCGACGCCACGGAAAAGTTGTTTACCGAGGTCGGCTATGAAGCCACCTCGCTCAGGCAGGTCACGTCGCGCGCCATCGTCAACCTGGCCGCCGTGAACTACCACTTCCGCAGCAAAGACATCATGATGCACGCCGTGCTGAGCCGGCGGCTCGATCCGCTCAACGCGCGGCGCCTGGCGCTGCTCGATGCGTGCGAAGCGCGCTGGCCCGGCAACAGCATCCGCTGCGAGCACGTGATGGGTGCGCTGTTCGTGCCCGCGCTGCAGATGGCACGCGACCCGTCGGTGGGCGGGCCATCATTCCTGCGGCTGCTCGGGCGCGTGTATTCGGACACCTCGCCCTTTATCCAGCAATACCTGCTGGAGCACTACGCTCCGGTGTACGGGCGCTTCTTCGACGCCTTCTCGCGCGCCATTCCGGGGCTGCCGCGGCATGAGCTGGGCTGGCGCCTGCAGTTTGCGCTCAAGGCGCTGGCCGGCGTGCTGGCCGGCGAAGAACTCACCAACCTGCTGCCGGCGTTCACGCAGGGCCGGCAGATGAGCGATGCGCACGTGCTGGCCCAGCTCACCGCCATGGTGGAAGCGGTGCTGAACGTGGCGCAACCCAGCGCGGATGAGTTCTCGGCGCTGCAGTCGGTGTTCGAGCTCGGCGAGCAGCAGCAGGCCGAGCAGCGCGCCAGCAGGCTGGCCGCTGCGCAGTCTGCCGATGACCCGGGTGCCAGTTATGCCGCAATGGCGGCAACGATGGGCGATGCGGCCAGCCAGACCGCCGCCGCCCTCGGCAAGGCCCGCATCAGCGCACGCACCGTGCGCAATGAGGGCACCAAACGCGCAGCCGTGACCAGCATGCCGGTCCGCGCGCGCGAGCAGACCGTGAGCTTCCCCAGCAACCCGCTGGATGACTGGATGCGAATGCGCACCAGGACATAGCGGCGCGCGCCACGCCCGGTTACCGCCGGGCCGGCGCCACCGCGCTCACGCAAACCTGAACCGTCGATCCATCCAGCGAGGCCACGCACAGGCCCCGCGGACCCCGTGCGCCTTATCGGATTTTCCAAGGGCGCGGCGGTGGCCCCGTTCGTCCCTGCGTTGCCCGCGCTCCGCCTCCTGGCGGACATCTTGAGGAGGAAGCTGCCATGTCGATCCAACCGCTTTACCTTGCCGCCGTCGCCGGTGCCGTCATCGGACTGCTGGCCGCACCGCTGGCCATGCCCCCCGTGGCCATGGCCCAGACGGCCACAACCACCGCCGCCGCGGGCACGGGCTATGACGGCCAAACATCCGCACAGCAAGCCGCACTGTTCTCGCGCCAGGTCGCCAGCGGCGAACTCGCGCGGCTGTCCGATGAGCAGGTGCTGGCCGTGTTCCAGGCGCTGCAGCCGGATGCACTGCTGAAATGGGCCCGTGCCGAGATGAACCGCTATCCCGAGTACGAGTACTGGATGTCGCGCCAGGAGCGGCTCAACAACCAGTGGCAGGACCAGCCCGCCAGGATGCAGATCCGCTACCGCCACCAGCCGCGCCAGCTCTATGCCAAGTGGCTGCCCGGCGGCGCGCAGTCGGGCCAGGAAATCATCTACGACGAGACCCGCCGCAAGGACGAGATGTACGGCCACCTGGGCGGCGTGCTGGGCTTCACCTCGATGTGGATCGCGCTGGACGGCACCCTGGCGCGTTCGCAGTCCAACCACACCGTGCGCGACCTGGGCTTCCAGTTCGTGCTGTCGATGCTGGAGCGCGATGCCAGGTCCCTGCGTGCCGCCGGCCTGTCCGAGAAATACAGCAAGGCCGAGATCGTGCAGGAGCAGGGCGTGCGCATGGTGGCGCTGACCTGGGACCTGCCGGCCGGCGCGCCGCAGTACTACGCCAAGAAGGTGCAGCTGATGCTGGACCTGAAGCATCCCTATATCCGCGTGGAAACGGCCTGGGATGCCGACGGCAACATGGTCGAGAAGATCGTGTTCGACAAGCTGGTGCGCAAGACCTTCGAGGCCTCGGCGTTCGATCCGGCCAATCCTGACTATCGCTTCTGATATCGGCAAAGCGGCGCGCACCGTGCGTTTGAATCGGTGGCCGCGCCGCTTTGCCGGGCAGTCTGTGCAACACCCGCAATCCACAGCCACATGCGGCATGCACGCCAGGCGCGCCTGTTTGGAACGGCCGCTCTATTGACGCAAAAACACGCGAGCGGCGAGAGTCGCCGCACCCGGGAGGGATCCGGCCGCAGAGCCGGACACCAGATCCAGAAACAGGGGTCGCCAGGAAAAAATCAGGAGACAGGCAATGACCATGTCGATGCTTCGACGCAGTACTTTGGTTTTGACAGGGGTGAGCCTTGCCGCGGCGCTGGCCGGCTGCGGTGGCGGCGGCGGCGATGAAGAGGCGCCGCGCGCCGGCACGCAGGCACCGCAATGCGCTGACACGGGCACGTGCCCCGCGCAGGGGCCGGTCACCATCGGCGGCCCGCCGGGGTCGTTGTGCCCGGCGGCACTGGACTACAGCACCACCTTCACCGGCGGCTCCGGCGCGGGCGAACTGGTCAAGCTGCGCTTCGACACCGCGGCCCGCACCTACCAGCTTGAGATCATCGAGTCGCCGGTGCCCAAGCAACCCGGCAGCGTCAGCCCGACGCGCGCGGGCGTGACCTTTACCGGCACCTTTGCCAACATGACCTCGCTGCCGACTGCCGAGCAGAACCGCTGCGCGGTTGCGCTGCAGACAGCAACGGCGTCTGACGGCACCTCGCAGGCGAATATCGACAGCGCGAAGCCGCCGGTGATCTTCCTGGGCAACGGCGTTGCCGGCGGCGGCATCCCGGGTGCCACCATCTCCTATCCGGGCGTGCTCGGGCTGGGCGCGATCCCGGCCACCACGTTCCCGTTCTACCCGGTGCTGGCATTCGCGCAGACCGAGACCGACTTCATCAAGGTTGCCGGCAGCTACAACCTGCTGGGCTATCACCAGGTGCCGTCCGGCGGCTCGCTGACTTCGTCGAGCCACTTCACGCCCGCGACCGCGCAGACCACCGAGACGCTGAACGCCGACGGCAGCTGCACCGCCGCGGCCGGCAGCTGCCTCAGCACCGGCAACAGCTGGAAGCTGCGCAGCGCCGATGGCGCCTTCGAAAGCAGCAATGCCGATGGCAGCCGCCGTTACCCGTCGTTCCAGAGTGCGGCCATCACCAGCAACAACGCCAGCCGCGCCAAGGGGCTGATGGTGGTGGGCAAGCTCAACGGCGCGCTGGTGCCGCTGCTGGTGCGCACCGGCTACGCGCAGATCTCGCTGCTGCCGCTGACGGTCAATGTCGACGACGAATCGGGCCTGGCGCTGATGGCGCCGGCGAAGGCGCTGGCGAGCGGCCAGCTTGACGGCGGCTATATCGGCTCGGGCAGCGACTTTGTCTACACCGCCTCGCTGGTCAAGGGCGCGCGCGTGGAGCTGCTGGACCCGATGACGATGAACCAGACCGGCGCCTTCCAGCTCGACTTCACGCAGAACGCGCCGGGCATGATCGCCACCACCGACAACAGCGGCACCACCGGTGCGCTGATTGCCAGCGGCCGGGTGTTCAGCCACCTGTCCGGCGCCGGCAGCGCCAGCCCGACCTTCCGCGTCGGCGTGCTGGCAGCACCCTGAGTCCACCAAGAACACACAAGACCGAGGAGACCACGCCATGCAACCCCATCGACTGATCCTGCCGCGGGCCTCGCGCCCATCCACGGTGCCGGCGCGTGCGCTGGCCGTGGCCGCCGCCGCCATGCTCGCCGCCTGCGGTGGCGGCGGCGGCGACGACGCGCCGTCCACGCCGGCCGCGGTGCAGACGCGGCTGTGCCCGGCATCGCTCGACTACACCACCACCTTCACCGGCGGCACCGGCTCCGGCGAGCTGGTGAAGGTGCAGATCGACACCACCAAAAAGACCTGGCAGGTGACCTTCGTGGATTCCTCGGTGCCGCGCCAGACCGGCACCGTGCAGCCCACGCGCAGCGACCCCACCAACGGGCAGAACGTGATGCGCGGCACGCTGAAGGCGGAGACGGGGTTGCCGACCGAGAAGCTTAACCAGTGCGCGTTCGAGCTGAGCGGCGCCAGCCTCGATCCGAACCGCCCGGCCAAGCTCTTTGTCGGCGAAGGCGTGGTGGGCGGCACCATCCCGGGCGCGCGCATCCAGTTCAACGGCGTGCTGGGCGCCGGCGCGGTGCCTGACACCACCTTCCCGTACTTCCAGTTCATCGGCTTCGCGCAGACCGAGACCGACCTGTCGAAGATTGCCGGCCAGTACAACGGCACGGGCTTCCACGAGGTGCCGTCCAAGCAGTTCCAGCTGGTGGCGCAGGACTACCGCATGGCGCTGGCTGCCGATGGTTCGTTCACCGTCTGCGACAACGCCACCAACACGTGCGAGCGCAAGGGCAACAACTTCGTGCCGCAGGCGAGCGGCGCGCTGCTGTCGACCAACTACAAGGCCGAGAGCCAGCCGCCCACGCTGGGCGGCACGCTGGGCAAGGCCTACCTGATCGTGGGCAAGCTGCGCGGCCAGCTGGTGCCGATCATGATCCGCGTGGGCTATGCCAATGACACGCTCGCCAACGGCCCGCTTGGTGCCGACGACGAGATCGGCATCGGCATGATGGCGCCGGCGGTAGCGGTCAGCGAGGGCACGGTCAACGGCGAATACGTCGGCGTCGACAGCAACTTCAACTACCGCGTGACGGCACTGATCGGCGCCGCGGCCACCATGATGGATCCGTTCCGGCCGCACGATGCGTCGCTCGCCATCCCGTACCGGCTGGACTTCTCGCAGCAGGTGCCCGGCGTGGTCCGCACTTCGCGGCGCGATGCACCCGCAGGCTCGCCGCCGACCGGCAAGCTGATGTTCACCGGCGGCGTGTTCGGCTTCCTGGAACAGCGCGACAGCGGCCCGTACTTCACCGTCGGCGCATTCGTGCAGTAGGCACTGCTACCAGGCCCGGGCCATTGCAGCCCGGGCCACTGCGCCACGATTCGACCATACAGAGACATCCAATGCCGGGGGACACAAGATGAAAACCATACGCCTCACGCTCACACTGATGCTGGCCGCGCTGGCCAGCTTCGCCCTGCCTGCCCATGCCCAGAAGAAGGGCGACAACGTGGTATCCGCGGGCTGGTTCCATATCCAGACCCACGGCCAGAGCGGTCCGCTGACCACCACCTTGCTCGACGTGCCGATCAACTACCCGCTCGGGCTGCCATCCAGCTTCACCGCACCGGGCAGCAGCATCTCGTCATCCAACGCCAATACGCTGGGGCTGACCTTCAGCCACTTCGTCTCCGACCATATCGCGATCACCGCGGTGGGCGGCATCCCGCCGGAGTTCAAGCTCTACGGCCACGGCGAACTGATCCCGCCCGGCCCGGCCGGCGCGCTCGGGCGCCAGAGCCTGGGCGATCCGTCGCTGAACCCCATCGTCACCAAGGCACGCCAGTGGAGCCCGGCGGCGATGGTGCAATACCACTTCCTCGATCCGGGCACGCGTTTCCGCCCGTTCCTGGGGGTGGGGGTGTCATACAACTTCTTTACCAACATCGAGGTCAATCCGGCGTTTGCGAGTTCGGTCAACAACAACCTCGGCGCGATCCTGGCGGCGGGGGCGGGCATCCCGGGGCCGACGTCGGTGAGTGCGGATGCATCGTCGTCATGGGCGCCGGTGTTCAATATCGGCGGCACCTACAACTTCGACGAGCATTGGGGGCTGACGGCGGCGGTGACTTATATCCCGCTGAAGACGACGTCGACGATGACGATCAAGGCGGCCGACGGGACCGTGCTGTCGACGTCGAAGACCAAGCTGGAGCCGAATCCGCTGGTGTTCTTTTTGGCGGCTTCGTACAAGTTCTGACGGCTGAAAGAAGAAAAGCCAGCGGCAGTACCGCTGGTTCTTGATTGACCGATTGTGGTCTCCCTCTCCCGCTTGCGGGAGAGGGGAGCAAACCAGCGGCGCGGGAAGCGCTGCAGGCTGACCTTACTGCGTGACGGTGCCCGACGTAGCAGGCGTCCCCTGCTGCGCCACCGGACTGCTCTCCTGCAAGCCACCGCCCAGCGACCGGTACAAGTCGATCGCATTGTTCAGCCGCAGCTGCCGCGCCTGGATCAGCGCCTGCTCGGCAGTGAACAGCTGGCGCTGCGCATCGAGCTCGTCCAGGTAGCTGGCGATGCCGCTACGGAAGCGCAGGCGCGCCAGTTCATAACGTGCCTGTTCCGCGTTGCGCACCTCTTCCTGGCCGGTGACCTGGTCTTCCAGCGTGCCGCGCGCCACCAGTGCATCGGCCACTTCCGCGAAGGCCGTCTGGATGGTCTTCTCGTAGTTGGCGATCTGGATGTTCTTGCGCACATTGGCCAGGTCCAGGTTCGACAGGTTGCGGCCATAGTCGAAGATCGGCAGCACCAGTTGCGGCGCAAACGACCACGCGCGCGTGCCAGCATCGAACAGTCCCGAGAACGTCGGGCTGATGGTGCCCGCACTGGCGGTCAGCGTGATGCGCGGGAAGAACGCCGCGCGCGCCGCGCCGATATTGGCGTTGGCCGACAGCAGCAACTGCTCGGCCTGGCGGATATCGGGGCGCTGCTCGAGCAGCTCCGACGGCAGGCCGGCCGGGATGTCGCTGATGATGCGCTCGTCCGACAGGCGCACCGGCGCCGGAAGGTTCTCGATGCTGCCGATGGGCTTGCCCACCAGCACTTCAAGCGCGTTCTGCGCCTGCGCGCGCTGGCGCGCCAGCTGCGCCGCGGCCACGCGGGCCTGCGCCACCAGCGATTCGTTGTCGCGCAGGTCCAGCGCCGAGGTGGCGCCCGCCTCGAAACGCTGCTTGGCCAGGCCGTAGGTGCTTTCACGCGCCTTCAGCGTGTTGCGCGCCAGGTCGTACTGCTCGGCGAAGGAGCGCTCGGCCAGGTAGGCCTTGGCAACTTCCGACACCAGCGAGATCTGCGCCGAGCGGCGTGCCTCTTCGGTGGCGAAGTACTGCGCCAGCGCGGCATTGGACAGGCTGCGCACGCGTCCGAAGAAATCCAGCTCATACGACGTGATGCCCAGGCCCACCTGGTAGACCTCGGTCACGCCGGGCTGGCCGAGCACCGTTGCCGACTGGGCAGCGGTGGTGCGGGCCCGGGTGTAGCCGCCGGTCGCGTTCACCGTGGGCAGCAGGTCGGCGCGCTGCACCTGGTACAGCGCGCGCGCTTCCTCGATGCGCAGCGCGGCGGTGCGCAGGTCGCGGTTGTTTTCCAGCGAGGTCGCGATCAGCGTCTGCATGCGCGGGTCGCGGAAGAACTCGCGCCAGCCGATGTCGACGGCGCGGCGGGTCTCGCCGCTCTTCACCTCGGCGGTGGCGTAGCCCTCGGGCGCCACCGGGAAGCTGTCTGCCACCGGCGGGGCAGGGCGGTCATAGTGGGGCGCGAGCGTGCACCCCGTCAGAACGCCGGCCACCAGCAGCAGTGTGGTCAGAGTCTTGGTCATGTTCAGATTTCCTCTTTCGGCTCGTGCCACTTCTGGTCCAGCATGCGCTGGCGCGCACTGCCCTTGAAGCGCTTGCGCACCACCACGAAGAAGACCGGCACCAGGAAGATCGCCAGCACCGTGGCGGTGATCATCCCGCCAATCACGCCGGTACCGATGGCGCGCTGGCTGGCCGAACCCGCACCGGTGGCGATCGCCAGCGGCAGCACGCCCAGGATGAACGCCATCGACGTCATCAGGATCGGGCGGAAACGCAGGTGCACTGCTTCCAGCGTGGCTTCGATCAGGCCCTTGCCCTGCGCCTGCAGGTCTTTGGCGAATTCCACGATCAGGATGGCGTTCTTCGCCGACAAGCCGATCGTAGCGATCAGGCCCACCTTGAAGTACACGTCGTTGGGCATGCCGCGCAGCGTCACGCCGAGCAGCGCGCCGAGCACGCCCAGCGGCACCACCAGCAGCACCGAGAACGGGATCGACCAGCTTTCATACAGCGCGGCCAGGCACAGGAACACAATGATCAGCGACAGCGTGTACAGGATCGGTTCCTGCGAGCCGGCCAGGCGTTCTTCATAAGACTGGCCGGACCACTCGAAGCCGAAACCCGGCGGCAGCTTGGCGAAGTTCTCTTCCATCACGCGCATGGCTTCACCGGTACTGCGGCCCGGCGCGGCCTGGCCCGCCAGCTTCACCGCCGGCATGCCGTTGTAGCGCTCCAGGCGCGGCGAGCCCATCACCCACTTGGAGGTCGCGAACGCGGCAAACGCCACCATGTCGCCGTTGCTGTTGCGCACGCGCAGCTTGGTCAGGTCGTCCGGCAGGCGGCGGTCCGAGCCTTCTGCCTGCACGATCACCTTGCGCACCCGGCCTTCATAGATGAAGTCGTTGACGTAGTTCGAGCCGAACGCAATCGACAGCGTCGAGTTGATGCTCGCCACCGTGACGCCGAGCGCCTTGGCCTTCTCGCGGTCGATGTCGATCTGCAGCTGCGGCGCATCTTCCTGGCCTTCGGGGCGCACGCCCATCAGCACCGGGCTCTGCGCGGCCATGCCGAGCATCATGTTGCGCGCTTCCATCAGCTTGGCGTGGCCCTGGCCGGTGCGGTCCTGCAGGCGGAAGTCAAAGCCCGAGGAGTTGCCCAGCTCGGAAATCGCCGGCGGGTTGAGCGGGAAGATAATCGCGTCCTTGATGAACGACAGCGCGCCGAAGGCACGGCCGACCAGCGCCTGCGCGGTCTCGCCGTCGCCGGTGCGCTCCTTCCAGTCCTTCAGGCGCACGAACGCGATACCGCCGTTCTGGCCGCGGCCGAAGAAGGAGAAGCCCGCCACCGTGATCATCTGGTCAACCACCTTGCTTTCCTTCTGCAGGTAGTAGTCCTCGATCTGCTTGAGCACGCCGATGGTACGGTCCTGAGTGGCGCCGTTGGGCAGCTGCACCACGGTGATCATGTAGCCCTGGTCCTCGTCGGGCAGGAACGACGACGGCAGGCGCTTGAACAGCACCACCACGCCGACGATGATGACCGCGTAGATGATCAGGTAGCGGCCGGAGCGCTTGAGGATGCGCGCGACCACGCCCTGGTAGCTGGTGGCCGAACGCGCGAAGGTGCGGTTGAACCAGCCGAAGAAGCCCGTCTTCTCATGGTGATGGCCGGCTTCCACGGGCTTGAGCAGCGTCGCGCACAGCGCCGGGGTCAGCGTCAGCGCCAGCAGCGCCGAAAACGCCATCGACGAGATCAGCGACAGCGAGAACTGGCGGTAGATGTTGCCCACCGAGCCCGAGAAGAATGCCATCGGGATGAACACCGCGGTCAGCACCAGCGTGATGCCGACGATGGCGCCGGTGATCTGGCCCATGGCCTTGCGCGTGGCTTCACGTGGCGAGAGTCCTTCCTCGCTCATGATCCGCTCGACGTTCTCGACCACCACGATGGCATCGTCCACCAGGATACCGATGGCCAGCACCATGCCGAACATGGTCAGCACGTTGATCGAGAAGCCGAACGCCAGCAGCGCGCCGAACGTACCCAGCAGCGCGATCGGCACCACCAGAGTCGGGATCAGCGTGGCGCGGAAGTTCTGCAGGAACAGGTACATCACCAGGAACACCAGCACCACGGCTTCGAGCAGGGTCTTGATCACTTCCTCGATCGAGATCTTGACGAAGGCCGAGGTGTCGTAAGGTACCGAGTACTGGTAGTCCGCCGGGAAGTTCTTGGACAGTTCTTCCATCTTGGCGCGCACCGCGGTGGCCGTGGCCAGCGCGTTGCCGGTCGGGGCCAGCTTGATGGCGATGGCCGCCGACGGCTTGCCGTTGGTGCGGGCCTGCGTCGAGTAGTCGGCGCCGCCCAGCTCGACCCGGCCCACGTCCTTGATGCGCACCGAGGACCCATCCGGGTTGGTGCGCAGCAGGATGTTGCCGAACTGCTCAGGCGTGGTCAGGCGGCTTTCGGTGGTGACGGTGGCGTTGAGCTCGGTGCCCTTGGGCGAGGGCGTGCCGCCCAGCTCGCCCACGGCGACCTGGATGTTCTGCTCGCCCACCGCGGCGGTGACGTCGGTCGGGGTCAGGTTGTAGCCGGTCAGCTTGGCCGGGTCCAGCCAGATCCGCATGGCGTACTCGGTGCCGAACAGGTCGGCCTGGCCCACGCCCGGCACGCGGCGGATCGAGTCGATCACCTGCGCCGAGACATAGTTGCCGAGCTGGATCGCGTCAGCCGTGCCGGACTTGGACGACACGGTCAGGAACATCATGTAGTTGTTCCCGGCCTTGTCCACGCGCACGCCCTGCTGGCGCACTTCAGCCGGCAGGCGCGCTTCCACGCGCTTGAGGCGGTTCTGCACTTCGACCGAGTTCAGGTCGACGTTCGAACCCGGCGCGAAGGCGATGGTGATGCTCGCCAGGCCGGACGACTCGCTGGTGGAGTTGTAGTAGAGCAGGTTAGGGGCGCCGTTGAGCTCCTGCTCGATCACCGAGGTGACGGAATCCTCCAGCGTCTTGGCCGACGCACCCGGGTAGGTGGCGGTGACCGAGATCGTCGGCGGGGCGATGTTCGGATATTGCGCGATCGGCAACTGCAGGATCGCCAATATGCCGCCCAGCATGATGATCAGCGCGAGCACCCACGCGAACACCGGCCGGTCGATAAAAAACTTGGCCATAAACTGGCTCCCTCTTGGTCTAGCGGTCTAGCCGTATTTGCCGTATTGGTGGTACGGCAGGGTTCAGCCTTGCTTGGCGTCAGACTTGGCTTGCTGCGGGCCCTCGGCCTTGGGGGCCGAGGCCGGCGCCGCCGGGGCGGAGGCCGTCGCCGCGGCCGGTGCCGAGGCCCCGGCCGGCTTGAACGGCACCGCCTTGGCCGGCGCACCGACCTTGACCTTCTGCAGGCCCTCGACGATCACCTTCTCGCCGCCCTTCAGGCCTTCGGTCACCACCCAGCGGTCGCCAATGGCCTGCGGCGCCTTGACCGGCACCGCCGCGACATTGCCGTCCGTGCCCACCACCATCACGCTGGCACCCTGCGCGCCGCGGATCAGCGCCCGCTGCGGCACGGTCAGTGCGTTCTCGTCCACGCCCTGCTCGATCTTCACGCGCACGAAGGTGCCCGAGAGCAGCTCGCGCTTCGGGTTCGGGAACTGCGCACGCAGCGTGATCGCGCCGGTGGTCGGGTCGACCGTCATGTCCGAGAACAGCAGCTTGCCGGTGTGCTCGTACTCGCGGCCGTCTTCCACGAACAGGCGCACGTTGGCGCCGCCGTTGACGCCCTTGACCACGCCGGACTCGATGGCGCGGCGCAGGCGCGTGACTTCCGAAGCCGGCTGGGTGAAGGTGACCCACATCGGGTCGACCTGCTCCACCAGCGCCAGCTTGGTCGCCTCGCCCTTGCCCACCAGCGCGCCCTCGGTCACCAGCGCACGGCCGGCGCGGCCGCTGATCGGCGCGGTCACGGTGGTGTAGCCCAGGTTGATCTGGGCGGTGCGCACCGCCGCCTTGGCCGAAGCCACGTCGGCGTTGGCCTGGCCGGCGGAGGCCACGGCGTCGTCGTACTCCTGCTTGCTGACCGCGTTGACGGCCACCAGGGGCTTGTAGCGGTCGGCCTTCAGGCGCGCCGAGACGGCATTGGCCTCGGCGCGCTGCAGCGCGGCCTGTGCCGAAGCCAGCGTGGCCTGGTAAGGTGCCGGGTCGATGCGGAACATCACCTGGCCGGCCTTCACTTCGCCGCCCTCGGTGTAGTTGCGCGACAGCACGATGCCTTCGACGCGAGCACGCACTTCGGCCGTGCGTATGCCTTCCAGGCGGCCCGGCAGTTCATTGACGACGGCGACCGGCGACGGCGTCACGGTCACCACACCCACTTCCGGCGGGGGCGGAGCGCTGCCTTCGGCCTTCTTGTCGCCACAGGCAACAAGCGCCACGGCAGACAGCGCCGCTAGTGCATAGGCAGCAACGCAACGGATACGTTGGGACTTCCTCATCGATAACCCCATGATGGCAATTTGAGATCTGCCGCATCGTCCCGACCTGTCATCCGACAAACGGAAACGACACAGCGCGCCGCACGGTTTGCGGCGGACAAAAGCGTGATGCTAGCCACAATTCGCGGCGTCGCAATGTCAAATGCGACGAACGGTGGCTTTTATGTAACGACTGGATTCATGACCGGCTGGCCTGCGGCAGGGATTGCCAGCTGTGCTGGGTATGTCACAGAAGGCGGCTGGCCGAATGCCGGGCAAGCGCGTATTATATATACATTCAAGCATGTATGTTAAGTTGATGTTGCAGAAGGGCCTTTCGGCGCACAACCTGCGCAGCGGGGCCGCTGGAATACGGATCCTGGCCCCGGTCAAACCCAACCGGCCAGTCCGAATTGCCTCCCTACCCGTTCGGAATCACGGCGCAAACCGCCGGCTCGGGTTAGGATGCGCGCCGTCGTGTCGGCTCGCAAGCTGCAAGCACATTGGCATGTGACGACAACGACCCGCCGGCGCGTGCGCCGGCCCGTGCGGCTGCCACAGCGGGGGCCGCACCCAGGGAGAACTAACAAGGCTGGCCATGACGGCTCGATCGCGTCATGCCGCCGGCACCAGAGACAAAAATGGTCAGACGTACCAAGGAAGAGGCGCTTGAAACGCGCCACCGGATTCTCGACGCGGCCGAAGCCGTGTTCCACGCCCGCGGCGTGGCACGCCCGTCGCTGGCCGACATCGCCGAGGCGGCGGGTGTCACGCGCGGCGCGATCTACTGGCACTTCAAGAACAAGAGCGATGTGTTCGCCGCCATGTGCGACCGCGTCAACCTGCCCGTGGAAGCGCTGTGCGACCCCGAGCGGCTCGCGCGCCAGGAAGACCCGCTCGGCGGCATCCGCGACATCTGCGCCTATGTGATGCGCCAGACCGTGGTCAACCCGCGCTGGCGCCGGGTGTTCGAGATCATCTTCCACAAGTGCGAAATGGTGCAGGACAACGGCGCCATCTTCGAGCGCCAGCGCCAGTCGCACCAGGAAGGCCTGATCAAGATGCGCGAGCACCTGCGCCTGGCCCTGGAGCGCGGCCAGCTGCCCGCCGACCTGGACCTGGACCTGGCCGTCAACGCCTTCCATGCCGCCATCGGCGGGGTGCTGGCGCACTGGCTGTTCTCGCCGCAGGACTTCGACCTCGACGCCAACGCCGAGCGCATGTCCGACGCCTTCATCGATACCCTGAAGTTCTCACCGGCGCTGCGCCACGGCTACGTGCCGCGCCCGATGGCGGCGCTGGACCGGGAACTGTCCACGCTGTGCCAGCAGGCCTGCCCGAACGGCCAGCCGGGCGGGCTCGATACCGGCGACCTGGTCCCCTGAGCCGCGCGCTCAGCCGCGCATGGCCTCGCGCCAGCGCGCCAGGAATGCGCGCTTGCGCATCGCGTCCTGCGCGGCCAGCAGGCCCGGGCCGACGCTGATCGGCTTGAGCGCGTAGCCCAGCCGCTCGGACAATGCCGCCGCGGTGTGCACGCTGTCGGTATCGGTGCGGATGGTATAGAGCTGCGAGGTCGACTTGGCCAGCAGCGCCTGGCCCTCGCGCGAGAGCAGGTAGTCCAGCCACAGCCGCGCCGCATTGGGCCGCGGCGCGCGCCGGGCAATAAAGGCCACCCGCGACATCACCAGCGTGTAGTCGCGCGGGGCGATCACGTCGATGGCCGCGCCACGCTCCATCAGCGACAGCGCGTACGAACCCAGCAGGTTGTAGCCCATCACCAGCTCGCCGCTGGCGATGCGCTCGATCATCTCGGCGGTGGACGCCGACAGCTGCACCCCGGCGCGCCCCAGCGCCTGCGCCAGGTACCAGAACTCGCTGCCCATGCGCGCATCCTGCTGCGCCAGCAGGTAGCCCACGCCCGAGCGCTCCACGTCATACGTCACCACCTTGCCATGCCAGCGCGGCGCGTGCTCCTGCAGCAGCCGCGCCAGCCCGCTGCGGCTGCGCGGCGGGCGCATGCCGGCCAGGTGGTGGCGGTTGTAGACGATCACCGCGGGCTCGAAGGTGGTGCCCCAGGCCTCGTCGCGCCACACCGCCCAGCCGGGCAGGCCGCCGCGCTCGGGCGAGGCGTAGCGCTGCGCATGGCCGTCGTTGACGAGCTTGATCTGCAGGTCCATGGCCGTGCTCCACAGCACGTCGGCGAAGGCCGCACCGGGCGCGGGCCGGCTGCCGCCCAGCGCCGCGGTCTCGGCCAGGAAGCGCTGGTTCAGCTCGATCGTGTTGAGATCCTGGTAGTGCACGCGGATGCCCGGGTAGCGCGCCTCGAACGCGGCGATCAGCGGCTGCGCCACTTTCAGGTCGGTCGATGCATAGACCGTGACCATGCCTTCGCGCATGGCGCCGGCGATGGTGGCGTCATACCCGGACGGATACCCCGGCGGCGGCACCGGGGGCCTAGACTGGGCATGAAGGGGCCACGCGGCCGGCAAGGTGGCGCCGGCCAGCAGCGATGCGCCCAGCAGGCGGCGGCGCTGCCCCGAGGCAGGCGGCTCGCAGGCGCACGGCAGGGACGGCGGGGGTGGACGCGTGGGCACGGTGGTCGGAAACGGAAGAACTGCCTGTGGAAGGGAGCGGGCGCACGGACAACACGCGCCGGGACCAGCGGGGCGGGGGTATTATAGGCGCCCGCGGCGGGCGCGCTCCATCGGTGCAGCCCCCTGTTGTGCGGACGTTTTCCGCCGCCGCGACTGAAACATGGACCAAACCGGCAGAGGAGGAGACCGGCATGCGCATCCTGCTGGTGGAGGATGAAATCGAACTGGCACGCTGGGTCGCCCGCGCGCTGGAGCAGGGCGGCTTTGTGATCGAGCATGTCGCCGACGGGCTGCAGGCCGAGGCCCGCCTGCAGGCCGAGGAATACGACGCGGTGCTGCTCGACCTGCGCCTGCCCGGCAAGGACGGGCTGGCCGTGCTCAAGTCCATGCGCGCGCGCGACGACCGCACCCCGGTGCTGATCCTGACCGCGCAGGACACGCTGGACGAACGCGTGCGCGGCCTGAACCTGGGCGCCGACGACTACCTGCCCAAGCCCTTTGCCATTGCCGAGCTGGAAGCGCGGCTGCTGGCGCTGATCCGCCGCAGCCGCGGGCGCGCGCATCCGCGCTTGCAGTGCGGCACGCTGGTGTTCGACGGCGAGACCCGCAGCTTCACGCTGGACGGCGCCCCGCTGGCGCTGACCCCGCGCGAATCGACCCTGCTGGGCGCGCTGCTGGCACGCAGCGGCCAGCCGCTGACCAAGGCGCAGCTGCTCGACAAGGTGTTCTCGCTCGACGCCGATGTCTCGCCCGACGCGATCGAGGTGCTGGTCTACCGGCTGCGCAAGAAGCTGGCCGGGCACGGCGTCACCATCGTCACCCTGCGCGGCTTCGGCTACCTGCTGGAGCCCGAGGCCGGGCGCTGAAGATGGCGCGGCGCCATCGCGTCCCGTCCTGGCGCCGCGGCAGCCTGCGCCGGCAACTGCTGTTGCTGCTGGTGCCGGCGCTGGCGGCGATGATGGCGATCGACACCTGGCTCACCTACGGCACCCTGCGCGACGCCGCCAACACGGCTTATGACCGCTCGCTCTATGGCTCGATCCGCGCCATCGACAGTGCCATCGGCATGGCTGGCGACAACGTCCAGCTGACCCTGCCCGATGCCGCCATGGAGATGTTCGAGACCGCGGCGCAGACCCATGTGTTCTACCGCGTGTCGACCGAGCGCGCCGGCCAGGTCGAGACCGTCACCGGCTACGACGACCTGCCGCTGCCTGCCGGCACCCTCGTCAACAACCAGCCGCGCTTCTACGACGCCGAATATTTGGGCGAGGCCGTGCGCATCGCCGCGATGGCGCGGCCGGTATACCGCCCGGACGCGCGCATGCGCGTGATCATCCAGGTGGCCGAGACCGCCGAGCCGCGCACCACGCTGATCGGCACGGTCTGGCGCAGCGCGCTGGCGCGCGACCTGCTGCTGATCCTGCTGAGCGCCGGCATCCTGGTGGGCGGCGTCACCTACGTGCTGCGCCCGCTGGCGCGCGTGCGCGACGACGTGGAAGCGCGTTCGCCGGATGACCTGACACCGCTTACATTCGAGCGCGTGCCCGCCGAGGTGCGCCCGCTGGTCGACGCGGTCAACCTGCACGTGTCGCGCTCCGCGGCGATGGCGCAGTCGCAGGCCCAGTTCATCGCCGACGCCGCGCACCAGCTGCGCACGCCGCTGGCCATCCTGAAGACCCAGGCCGAATACGCCCAGCGCCAGCTGCACGCGCCCGACCCCGAAGCCGCGCGCCAGGCCGCCGGCGAAGCCGTGGGCGGCATCGTCACCCAGCTGGAGCAGGCCGCGCGCCTGACCAACCAGCTGCTGGCGCTGGCGCGGGTACGCCAGCACCACGGCGAAGCCGCCCAGGAAGCCGATGGCATCGACATCATCGACGCCGTCACCGTGGCCGAGCAGGTGGCGCTGGACTACCTGCCGCTGGCGCGCGGCAAGCAGCAGGACTTCGGCTGGGAGCCGGTGCCGGGGCTGAAGCTGCCGGTGCGCGCCGACCCCGCGCTGCTGCGCGAGGCGCTGGCCAACCTGGTCCACAATGCGATCCAGTACTCGCCACGCGGCAGCCGCATCACGCTGTCGGCCACGCGCGCCGACCAGACCGCCTGCCTGGTGGTGGAAGACGATGGGCCGGGCATTCCGGCCGAAGAGCGCGAAAAGGTCTTCGCGCGCTTCTACCGGCGCGTGGGCAATGCGGAGCCGGGCTCCGGGCTGGGGCTGGCGATCTCGCGCGAGATGGCGGCGCGCTTTGGCGGCACGGTGGAGCTTGGCGACGGCTTGCAGGGCACCGGCGTGCGCGCGGTGCTGAAGCTGCCCATCGGCGAATAACCCCTAACCATATAACTCCTCCGCCACCGTCGGATGCAGCTGCACCGTGGTCTGCAGGTGCGATTCGCGCACGCCCAGCCGCAATGCCACCGCCAGCGTCTGCACGATCTCGGGCGCGGCGTCGTCCATCAGGTGCGCACCGAGCACGCGCCCGCTGCGCGCGTTCAGCACCAGCTTGAACATCGACTGGTGGGAGGTGCCGGCAAAGCGGTTTTCCAGCGAGACAAAGCGCTTGACCACGGTGCGGATGCGATCGGGCTTGCCGGCGGCTGCGATCGCCTGGGCCTCGGTCAGGCCCACGGCGCCGATGGCGGGCTCGCAGAACACCGCGGTGGGCACGAAGTCGAAATCGGCGCGTTCGCCGCGCCGGCCGTACAGGCGGTCGGCCAGCCAGCGGCCCTGCGCGGTGGCCACCGGGGTCAGGTGCAGGCCGTCGACGGCGTCGCCGAGCGCGTAGATGCCGCGCACGTTGCTGCGGAACTGGCGGTCCACGCGGATGCCGCCCTTGTCGCCAAAGTCCACGCCAAGCGCCTCGAGCCCGAAGCCCTGCACGTTGGAAATGCGCCCGATCGCCGCCAGCGCGGCCTGCGCGCGCACAGCCTCGGTCTGGCCCGGGCGGTCGGTGGGACGGTAGCAAACTTCAACGGCCCCGTTGGCCTGGCTCAGCAGGTGCACCCTGGCGTTCAGGTGCAGGCGCACGCCGCGCGCGGTCAGTGCCTCGGCCAGCGACCGGGAGATGTCGTGGTCGAAGTGGGGCAGCAGCCGGTCGCCGGCAACGATCAGGTCTACCTTGACGCCGTAGCGCGACAGGATCGAGGCCTGCTCCACGCCGATGTAGCCGCCGCCGATGACCGCGATCGAACCCGGCACGGTCTGCCAGGTGAAGACGTCGTCGGAACTGGCGGCCAGTTCGCCGCCGGGGACTTCGAGGTCACGCGGGCGCGCGCCGGTGGCAATCAGGATGCGGCGCGCGTGAATGGTCTCGTCGCCGACGCGCACTTCGTCCTTGCCGGTGACCAGCGCATCGCCGCGCAGGATTTCCACGCCGGATTCGTGCAGGCGCTGGGTGTAGCCCGCATTCAGCCGCGCAACCTCGGCATTGACGCGCACGATGGCATCGCGCCAGTCCTCACGCCCGCCGGTATGCGACAGGCAGCCCGACAGGATGGCCGACCAGCCGGCGCCGTAGGACAGCATCTTCTTGGGCACGCAGCCGCGGTTGACGCAGGTGCCGCCGATGGCATCGCGCTCGACCAGGATCACGCGTGCGCCGTGCGCGGCGGCACGCCGCGCGCAGGCCACGCCGCCCGAGCCGCCGCCGATCACCACCAGGTCTGCCTTGCGCACCTTGTCGTTGCGCCGCGTGCGGCCGTCGCGCACGCGCGGCACCTGCTCCACCGGCGGCGCCGCGCTGACCTCGCGGGCGCGCCGCGGTTCCTTGGCCCCGGCGGGGGTTGTCTGGCGCTTAGTCATCCATGCCTCCTGTCGCGGCACGCGGGCCGCATCGACAACAATCAGGCCAGCGCCAGCAAACGAATCACTAGGCAGCGGGCCGCAGTTCGGTATTCAGGATCGACGGCCACTCGCGCAGGAAAGTTTCCCCGTCGCGGCGGCCCAGCTCGTAGGCGTGCGTCATGGCATCGGGCCGGGTGTAGTCCCAGCTCGAGATCGGCACGCGCTGCGAGGGCTGCAGGTACAGGCGGCGCTGGCCGCCTTGCTCAAGCACGAAACGGCGCGGGCGCGGATACAGCCTTGTCACCAGCACCAGCACATTGCCCGGGGTGGCATCGAGCGCGTCCACGGGCACGTTGTCGACCAGCCCGCCGTCCAGCACCGGGCGGCCGCCGCGGCGCAGCACCGGCGTGAACGGCGGCGTGGAGGCCGACTGCAGCAGCAGGTCGGCCAGCTGCTCGGGCGAATCGCAGTCCTGCGCGCGCACGAACTCCGGCCGGAAGCCCAGCTTGCGCCCCAGCCGCGGGTGCAGCGTCTTGAGCACATGCTTGTCGATGTTGTACGCCAGCAGCCCCGCTGCCACCGCCAGGCGCGGGCCGCTCCAGCGCGGGATATGGGCCACGCCGATGCGGATCTCCGGCGCCTGCTGCAGGTGCGAGAGGCGCCCGTCGGCGAAGATCGTCAGCAGCGCGGTGCGGTAGATGCCGTAGTGCGGGAACACGCGCTCATTGCGCAGCAGGTTGCCCCAGTAGGCATTGCGGCGGTTGTTGGACAGCACCTCGCGGTAGTAGTCCATGGTCTGGTGCGAGTCGTGCGCATAGACCATGCACGCCGTCGCCGCACCGGCCGAGATCGCGGCGATCACGCGCGGGCGCAGCTCCAGTTCCGGCGCGACCGTGTCCCACCAGCCCGCCTGCCACCAGCAGCGGTTGCCGCCGCCGGCAAAGACGACCTGGTCGAAGGGATGGGTGTGGCCGGAAGTCATGGACGCTGGCGTTGCGAGCGGATCAGAGCAGGGCGTAGGTGGTGGTGGCCTGCACCGCCAGCTTGCCGTCGGTGCCAGTCAGCTCGATCTCGCCGAACACCACGGTCTTGCCCAGGCGCAGCACGTTGGCGCGCACCAGCACGTCGCCGTCGATCACCGGGCGCATGAAGTTGGTGGTGAGCGTGACCGTGGTCATCGGGCGGAACGCGCCCAGCGCGCTGGCCACGGCGACGATCATGGCGGTATCGGCGGCGGACATCAGCACCTGGCCGCAGACCACGCCGCCCGCATGGCGGAACGATTCGCTGAATGGCAGGCGCAGCGTAACGCCCTGGGCATCGACGGCCTCGGCACGCAGGCGGAGCTGGCGCACCCATGGCGCCAGCACGCGCTCCAGCGTGGCATCGATATCGGTGAGGCTGAATTGCGGTGCGGCTTCGGACATGGCGCTCCTGGTTCTGGCTGGCCGCACCGTAGCCGTCCTGTGACGGACCGCTACTCTGTCTCCTCCGGCGCGACGCGATGTTTGAGGCAATGATACAGGGGGCCGGTGGCCAGCACCACGAAGGCCATCCGGATCACGTGGAACGCGGTCACCAGCGGCACCCCCACCTCCAGCACCTTGGCCGTGATGCACATCTCGGCAATGCCGCCCGGCGTGGTGCCCAGGATCACCGTGGCCGGGTGCGCGCCCGACAGCGCCGCCAGCCCCCAGCCGAACAGCGCCGACACCACCAGTGCGATCACCGTGTACAGCGCCACGCCCGACAGGAAGCGCGGCGCGGTATGCAGGAACTCGCGCGAGAAGCGCACCCCCAGCGAGACTCCGATCAGCAGCTGGCCGGCACGGCTCATCCAGGTGGGGATGGCCGACAGCTCGATCCCGGACGCGGTCAGCACCGCCGCGGCCAGCAGCGTGCCGATCACGAACGGGTTGGGCATGTTCAGCCGCTTCACCAGCAGCGCCACGCCCAGCGTGATCGCGACCAGCGCCAGCAGCCCCGGCGCGCTGACCACGCGCGGGCCGGGGATATAGGGGTCGAGCCCGTGGATGCCGCCGTACTGGAAGATGGCCGGCACGGTCACCACCACCATCAGCACCCGCAGCGAATGCGCGGCCGCCACCTGGTCGATGCGCGCGCCGTTGCGCTCGGCCAGGTTGGCCATCTCCGAGGCGCCGCCGATGGCGGTGGAGAAGAACGCGGTCTTGAAGGCCACGCCGGTGGTCCGCCGCAGCAGGATGGCACCGCCCGCGCCCAGCACCAGCGCGAACAGCGAGCCGGCAATGATGTAGGGCAGGTACTCCACCAGCCGCGCCACCACGTCCGGCGTGAAGTAGAGCCCGAGCGACGCGCCAATCACCCACTGGCCCGCATTGCGGGCCTGCGACGGCGCCCGCAGGTCGGCCCCGGCCATGCGCGCGGCGGCCACGGCCAGCAGCGGGCCGATCATCCACGGCAGCGGGGTATGCAGCGCGGAGCAGAGCAGGGCGGCGGCCAGCCCGAGCGCCAGCGTGGGCAGCGCGGACAGCCAGGGGTTGGAGAAGAGACGCATGGTTCAGCGGCCTGGCACGGAAGCGCCGGCGCCTTGTTGTTTTGGAAAACGAGAGACGAAAGACAAGAGGCCCGCACACCATTGGCGTGCGGGCCTCGCAAAGCTTACCGCAAGATCGCGTGCATCAGGCCGCGTTGTCGGCCTGCGCGTGCGCCGAGGTGCGGGTCGCGTGCCAGCGCAACAGGCGCGGGATCACCACCACCGCCACGGTCAGCGCCAGGATGGTGGCCGAGATCGGCTGGCGCAGGAACAGGGTCCAGTCGCCCTGGCCGATCGACAGCGCATTGCGCAGCTGCTTCTCGGCCATCGGCCCCAGGATCATGCCCACGATCACCGGCGCGGTGGGGAAGTCGAAGCGGCGCATCACCATGCCCAGCAGGCCGACCACGAACAGCAGCAGCAGGTCGAACCACGACTGGCGGATGCCGTAGGCGCCCAGCCCGGCGAAGATCAGGATGCCGCCGTACAGCAGCGGCGTGGGCACGCGCAGCATGCGCACCCACAGCCCGATCGCCGGCAGGTTCAGCACCAGCAGCATGACGTTGCCGATATACAGCGACGCCAGCAGGCCCCACACCAGGTCGCCCGAGGTCTGGAACAGCATCGGGCCCGGCTGCAGGTTGTAGTTCTGGAACGCGGCCAGCAGGATCGCGGTGGTGTTGGAGGTGGGGATGCCCAGCGTCAGCAGCGGGGCCAGCGTCGCGGTCACTGCGGCGTTGTTGGCCGCTTCGGGGCCGGCCACGCCTTCGATCGCGCCGACCTTGCCGAAGTCTTCCTTGTGGTCCGACAGCTTCTTCTCGGTGGCATACGACAGGAAGGTCGGGATCTCGGCGCCGCCGGCGGGGATCAGCCCGAACGGGAAGCCGATGAAGGTGCCGCGGATCCACGCCGGGATCGAGCGCTTCCAGTCCGACTTGTTCATGTGGACCGAGCTGAGCTTGTTGAAGGTGCCTGCCGGCTGCGGGAAGAACGCGTTGAACAGCGCCTCGCCCACCGCGAACAGGCCCACCGCCACCACCACGATGTCGATGCCGTCGTACAGCTCCTGCACGTTCATCGAATAGCGGGTCTGGCCCGACAGCGAATCCATGCCGATCAGGCCGATGCCCAGGCCCAGGAACAGTGCGGTCATGCCGCGCAGCAGCGACGAGCCCAGCACGGCCGAGACCGTGGTGAAGGCCAGCAGCATGATCATGAAGTACTCGCCCGGGCCGAACTGCAGCGCCACGTCCGCCGCCACCGGCGCGAACATCGACAGCATCACCGTGGCGATGGTGCCCGCCACGAACGAGCCGATCGCCGCAGTGGCCAGCGCCGGGCCGGCGCGCCCGTTCTTGGCCATCAGGTTGCCTTCCATGGCTGTGACCATGGTGGAAGACTCGCCCGGCGTGTTCATCAGGATCGAGGTGGTCGAGCCGCCGTACATCGCGCCGTAGTAGATGCCGGCGAACATGATCAGCGCGGCGGTCGGTTCCACCTTGGCGGTCAGCGGCAGCAGCATCGCCACCGTCAGCGCGGGGCCGATGCCCGGCAGCACGCCGATGGCGGTGCCAAGGAAGCAGCCCACCAGGGCCCACATCAGGTTGATCGGCGTGATGGCCACGGCAAAGCCGTGCATCAGCTGGTTCAGGGTATCCATTCGAAGACTCCTTGCTGGACGGGCGGGCGGGCTCAGAAGCCGGCGATGGGCAGCAGCGGCAGGTTGATGCCGAGCAGGAATTCAAACAGCGCCCACATCGGCACCGTGATGCACAGGCCGATCAGCGCGTCGCGCACGATGCGGCGGCTGCCGTAGCCACGCGCCACGCACACCATCAGCAGCGTGGAAGCGATCACGAAGCCAAGCGTGCCGATCAGCGCCATGTTCAGCACCAGGCCCGCGGCCACCCACAGGAAGCCGCCGAAGTTGTGCGGCGCGTTGGGCAGCTCGGCATCTTCTTCCGGCATGTTGCGGAAACCGCCGCGCACGCCCTGCCAGGTCAGCAGCGCGCCGCACACGGCCAGGCCGACGGCCACCAGCGTGGGCACGAAGCGCGGCGACAGGCCGGCGTAGCCCTCGTCGCCGGAAATGCCGGACAGCCCGAGGAAGAAAAACAGCGAGAGCGCCAGCACGGCAATGCCGATGGCGAGGTGCGAGGGTTTCATGGAGACTCCTTGGCCTTTGTCGCCAGCATGGGTGCTGGCGTCCGCGACGCTGGCAGGTGCTGCCCGCGCGGCGGCAGGGCCCGGCGACATATGGTTATTTGTCTGGTATCGCAGGTGGACACCGGGCCCTGCGCCGTTTTCCCCCCGCCGGGTTCACCGGCGGGGTTGGCAGGCACGACAGGTAAAGCAGGTTGATGCGGTACTGCCGGTTTGGGTGCTGCCGGCAGTACTTACTTGGCCACGCCCAGTTCACGCAGCGAGCCGCCCAGGCGGGCCGATTCGCTGTCGACGAACTTGCCGAACTCGTCGCCGGTCAGCAGGAACGGGGTCCAGTCATTCTTCTGCAGCGTGTCCTTCCAGGCCTGGCTCTCGGTGGCCTTGACCACCGCGTCAATCATGGCCTTGCGCTGCTCGGCGCTGATGCCGGGCGCGCCGTACACGCCGCGCCAGTTATAGATCTCGACGTTCACGCCTTGCTCCTTGAGCGTCGGGATATCGGCGGTGCGGTCCTTGGAGGTCACCGCCAGCGCGCGCATCTTGCCGCTCTTGATGAAGGGCAGGAATTCCGACACACCGGCAATGCCCACCGTCACGTGGCCGCCCATGATCGAGGCCGAGGCTTCGCCGCCGCCCTGGAACGGCACGTAGTTGATCTTCTTGGGATCGACGCCCGATTCCTTGGCGATCAGGCCGGCCAGGATGTGGTCGATCGAACCCTTGGAGCCGCCGCCCCAGCTGACGCTGCCCGGGTTGGCCTTGAGCTGCGTGGTCAGGTCCTTGATCGACTTGATCGGCGAGCTGGCCGGCACGGTGATGACCATGGTGTCGGCGAACAGGCGTGCGATCGGGGTGGCGTTCTTCAGCGTGACCGGCGGCTTGTTGGTCTCGATCGCGCCCACCATCACCGCGCCCACCACCATCAGCGCATTGGGGTTGCCCTTGTCGGTATTGACGAACTGCGTCAGCGCGATGGTGCCGCCGGCGCCGCCCTTGTTGTCGTATGAAGCGGTCTTGGCCTGGCCCGCGGCAATCATCGCGGCGCCCAGCGAGCGGCCGGTCTGGTCAAAGCCGCCGCCGGGGTTGGCGCCGATCATGACCTTGACGCTGTCCAGCGCAAAGGCCGGCGCGGCGGCGAAGGTGGCGGCAACGGCGGCCGATGCCATCACGGCATGGGCCAGGCGGGAATAGGTACGGCGCATAGCGGTCTCCTGGTGTTACCGGGGATGCGCCATGCCAGCCTGCTGGCAGCCGCGATCCGACCCGGGCGTTCCGGCTGCCACTGCGTTGCGGGGGACGGGAAGACAGCCTGGCGGACTGCGCGCAAGGCGCAGTCCCGGTGCTTGTCTCCTGTCCGGCGCGGCGGGGCGTGGCCGGGACTGTTCTTGGACTTTTGGTGAACGTCAGACCGGAATTACCGGTCATGGGGCGGATTCTAGGCGGCGGAAACTGTCAAAAGGCTGTCAATTGGTGGGAGAAATGGTCGGGGTTTACGTGGATGGCGCCCCGGCATGCCGCCGGTTTGCGCCCCTCTCCCACTGAGGGGAGAGGGAGCAAACCTCGAGACTAGCTCGAGCCGCTTGGGAGCATTCGGCCTCACGCCGCCGGCTTCGCCTGCAGGCACGGGTCCTTGCGCGCCACCGCCGGCACCACCACGGCCATGTCGAACTCGCCGTCGGCAGGCGGGTTTTCCACATACCCCACGCTGACCACCTGCCCCACGCCCGCCCCCAGCCAGCGCGGCACGCCGATGTCGCGCCGCACGTGGCCGTTGCCGGCGATCAGCACCGCGCCGCGCTGCGCGTAGGGGCGCAGCGTCTGCGCCATCACCGCATCGCGCGCGGCCTGCGCCGCCAGCATCCCGGGCAGCATGGCCTTGGGGAAATTGCCGCAGTGGCCCAGGTCCAGCACCGCCGTCTGCGCGGCCACGAGGTCGTCGGGCAGCGCACCGGACAGGCCCAGCTGCCGGCGCTCGCCGGCCGGGAACAGGCTGTCCAGTCCGCCGCGCACGATCTTGCCGGCGTCGGCGCGCGACAGGTTGGCCGCCACCAGCGGCAGGTCGTACTGCAGCGCCAGCGCCACCACCGGCCGGTACAGCGGCCATTGCCAGGCACCGCCGCCGGCCTGGGCGATCAGGTAGTCGGCATCGCGCGGGCGCTCGCGGCGGGCGCGCTCGATATCGGGCTGGCGCTCGCGGTCGAACTGCTCCATGGCGATGGCCGGGCGCCAGCCTTGCTCGATGGCGCGCGTCAGCGCGGCCAGGCGCTGCTGCTGCGCGGCGGCGTTGTCGTGGACCTCGCCCAGCAGCACGTAGGACTTGCCGGCGAAGGCGGCGCTGACCGCCTCGGGAGCGGGGCGCGTGGCCGCACAGCCGGTAGCGAGCACAGCAACAGCGGCGGCCAGCATGCTGGCGACAGGCAAACGCAATGACATCACCAAGATCCTTTCCTCATCTCGTTGTGGTGGTGGGGCCGGCGGCCTGCTGCCCCGCCTGCTCCGGCACATACACCATTGACCCATCCTTCATCCGATAGGCTACGCCAGCCTTGATGCCGTCGCCCGAACCCACCTGCCCGCTGGCCTGGTAGCGCACCACCTTCTCGCCCTGGCGCGACACGATCTCCATATTGGGCTTGCCCGGGTTGGTGATGATGGTCACGTCGTCATGCGTGAACGGGTTGGCCGGATTCTGCGCGATCGCCACCAGCTGGGCGACGATCACCACCAGGAACACGTCGATCAGGTTGACCACCGACAGGATCGGGTCGTCGGCTTCGCTCTCTTCCAGGAACTTCATTCCGCGGGCTCCCATTGCGGCCGCGACTGGCCCAGCCACACCAGCTCCTCGGCCAGCCAGCGGCGGCGCACATTGACCACCCAGAAGGTGATGCTGGCCGCGATCAGTGCCAGGATCACCGCGGAGAAGGCAATGGTGAGATTCTCGCCCACATTGGCCAGGTTGCCGCCGGACAGGCCCTTGAGCGCCGGACCCATCGGGATCATGGTGGCCACCAGCCCCAGCATCGGCGCCACGCGCGTGGCGATGCGCGGGCGTTCCAGCAGGCGGTGCGCGGCAACGTCGAGCGCATCGGCATTGGCCACCTTGTGCCGGCGCGCCCACGTCACCAGCACGTAGCCGCGCCCGCTTTCAATCGGATGGCGCGCGCGCAGCCAGGCCTGCATGGCGAACTCGCCCAGCGCCCAGAAGGCATACAGGAACAGCAGCGCGCCATCCACGCCCTTCAGGTTCTCGGCATACAGGTTGACCTGCGGCAGCGCCTCGCCCCAGTGCTGCTCGTCAGGGCCGTAGGCGTACTGCATGCGCGCAAGGTAGAGTTGGGCCAGCTTGGCGTCGGCCTCACGGCCGCTGCCGAAGGTGTCGGTGGCCATCGCGGCATCGTTCAGGCCGGTGCCGTAGTTGCCCGATTCGCTGGCGAAGATGCGTGTCACGGCCAGCGCATCGAGCCGGTCGGCGGGGACCTTGAGCTTTGCCAGCCGCTCGCGCACCGCGCGCGTGTTGGCGGCGACGACGTTGTCGGCCTCCGGCTGCGCGGCGGCCAGCTTCACCGCCTCGGCCAGCCACTTCATCAGGTTGGGGAAGTGATCGCGATACAGGCCCGTTGCCGACAGCACCACGTCCACGCGTGGGCGCCCGAGTTCCGTCGCGGGAATCGCTTCCACGCCGACGACGCGGCCGCCATCGTCCCACCTCGGCCGCACGCCCAGCGCCGCTAGAACCTGCGCTTCCAGCATGCCCTGGTGGCGCATGGTCTCCACGCTCCACAGCGAGAACGCCAGCTTGTCGGGATACCGGCCATGGCGCTTGCGCCAGTCGGCGATCATGGCCTCGGCCGCGGCCTGGCCGGCCTTCCAGGCTTCGCGGCTGGGCACCTTGGAGGGATCGAAGCCATACAGGTTGCGTCCGGTCGGCAGCGTGTCGGGATTGCGCACCGGATCGCCGCCGGTGCCTGGCAACAGGTGCCGGCCTGCCAGCGCGGTCAGCAATCCCGCGTTCTCCGGCGCAGCGTCGAGGCTGGCGTAGAGCTGCCGGGCGCGCTGCATGTCTTCGCGCTGGCGCGCATCGCGCAGCTCGTCCAGTGGGGCACCTTCGGCCACGTAGCGGCGCACCATCGCGTAGGGCGCGGTTTGCGCAAGCTGCGCGTAGTCGACCGCGAACAGCTCCTCCGGCGCTTCCGGGAACACGCGCTTGAGCCAGTCCTTGCCGAGCATCGCCATGGTCGTGTAGAGCCGCAGCCCGTCGTCCTGCGACCGGCCGAAGGTATGCAGGCCATAGGGCTGCAGCGTGCCGCCGAGTTCATGCAGGTGGATATGCAGTGCATCGAGATAGCCGGTGAAATCGGTGCGCGCGCGCGCCGCGGTCCAGCCCATGTCCTCGAACAGGTGCATGGTGGCGCTGCGCGCCAGGATCTGCTGCCTGATCGTGTCCTTGACCGCGCCTGCATCCTGCTGCAGGAACTGGTGCAGCTGGTCGTGCAGCGACACCAGCTCGGTATGCAGGCCCGCCGGGCGAAACGGCGGCGTCTGGTGGCTGACGATCACCGCGCGGCCGCGGCGCTTGGCCTGGATGGCCTCGCCCACGTCGTCGACGATATACGGGTAGATCACTGGCACGCTGCCCAGCACGAGGTAGGGCTGGTCGGTGACGGACACGGCGTCCATTCCTGCGTGCCGTGCGTGCCGTAGTGCACCAGCGCCTCGCGCCCTTCGCGTGCCCACAGGTAGGCGGCCATGTAGAAGTGGTTCAGCGGCGTGGTGGTGGAGTGGTACAGCGCCTTCTCGTCGGATTCACTGCGCTCGCCGCGCGGCGGCACCGGCATCAGCACGACATTGCCGAGCTGCAGGCGCGGAATCACGAAACCGGCCTCGCCGTTGCGCGTGGTGGCCATCGCCGATTGCTCGGGGTTGCCCCTGCGCTGCGCCACCGCGGCGCGGAATGCGGCAGGCTGCGCTTCGTACCAGCGCCGGTATTGCGACATCTGCATCCACACCGCCATGCCCGCATCGAGCAATGGTTCGAGCTTGCCGCTGCGGTAGAAGGGCGCAAGCAGCGCCCCCAGGTCGCGTTGCAGACGCGCTTCGTCGGCGGCCTCGGTCGCATAGCCAGCGGCGCGCAGCGCGGCCAGCGTGCTGGCCAGGCTCCTGGGCAGGTTCAGGAACGATGCAGACAGGTTCTTCTCGCCGGCCGGGTAGTTGTAGTAGAGGATCGCCACGCGCTTGTCGGCATTGGGCAGCTGCCGCAGCCGCGCCAGTGCCAGCGCCTTGTCGGCAACGGTGTCGAGCTGCGCCGGCAGGCTGACGATGGCGCCGTCGCCCTTCGCGGTAGCGGCCGCGACGATGGGATCGATCACGCCGGCCAGTTCGGGCTGCACCAGGTAAAACGGCGTATCGGTCAGGCTGATGCCGTGCGGATCGTCCTGCCACGCCTGCGCATCGCCCTTGCGGTAGGGCATCACCTGCATCACGGGCACGTCGAGCTTTTCGAACTCGGCCTTGCGCCCCTGCGGGTTCAGCATGATCTGGCCGTTGATGAGCACGTCGACCAGGCGCCTGCCTTCGGGCATGGCCATGCGCAGGATGCCGTCGGCATCCATCACCGGGCCGTAGAAGGTGAGCACGCGCGCATGGCGGGCTTCCAGGCGGCGGATCAGGTCGTCGATAAAGGCGCTGTCCAGCCCCGAGACATAGGCCTGGTGGATGGCGATGCCGATCACCGGGCCGCTGCTGCCGGTCGCGGCCAGCGCTTCTTCCGGCGAGGTGGTGATGACGTTGGCCAGCTTAGGATGGTAGTAGGCCGCCTTGGGGAAGGCGACCGGTGCCGGGATATCGCCGTCGGCGCGCAGGCGGAACTGCTGCGCGGCCAGCGTGCGCATCATCGCGCTGAAGTTGGCACGGCCGCCGTTGACGTAGTACGCATGCAGCTGTGCGGCAAGCTTGTCGTCAACGCCGTGGGCCTCGTAGCGGTCGGTCGCCACCAGCCGGGCTCGGTGGCCGCGACGCCGGTCTGGCGCACATCGCCCCACAGCCAGTACTTCTTGTCGAACAGGTTGTTTACCGACAGCGCCACGCTGACGTAGCGGTGGAAGCGCCACCACGCCTGCAGGTCGACCACGCCGTAGCCCGACGGCTTGAAGTAGGTGAACGAGGTATCGTCGGTGCGCGTGACCGGACGCGCGCCGCGCCAGCGAATGCCCGCGCCCCGGCCCGGCGTGCGCTCCCAGCTCAGGCCCGCGCTCGCGCGCAGCGGCGACACGCTGTTCAGCGGCTGGCCGGTCTGCTCGTTGTTGCCGTGCGCATAGGCCACCGCGCCGTCGACGCGCCATTGCGGCAGGAAGCGCCACGTGCCGCGCCATTCGGCGCCGTAGATGCGCACGCTGGTCTGGTTGCGGTACTGGTAGGTCGCGCGCAGGCCGGGCAGGCAGGCCGGGTCGGACGGGCCGGCGGTCTGGCCGAAGCCGCTGTCGATGCCGTTCCAGTTCAGGCCCAGCTCGCCGCCGGCCTTGCGACCGTGCATCAGGTCGGAGGGATCCCTTAGATCAAAGGATGTGGCGGCAGTACCACATGTGTGCAATGTTGGAGACCGGCCCAGCAACCCGTTGCAAACTTTATTTGCGACGGTGTTAGCGCCTCGCTAACATACCCATGTACGCCATCGAGTTCACCAAGCAAGCCGCGCAGGCCTTGAAGGCAATGCCCAGGAACGTAGCGGCAAGGATCCGCGCAAAGATCGATGCCCTTGCCGTGGATCCCTATGCTCCGAACCCGAACGCCACCAAGCTCGCCGGCCGCGATGGCTACCGGCTGCGGGTGGGTGACTGGCGCGTGCTGTACCAGATTGAAGACGGCCGGCTAGTAATCCTGGTGCTGGCGGTCAGTTCCCGTGGAGGCGCCTACCAATGACCGAAATCCAATTCATCGAGCGGGATGGCCGTCGCGAGTTTGCGGTGGTGCCAATCGAGGTCTGGGAACGCGTGAAGCATCTCATCGAAGCTGCCGACGACGTCGCCTTGTTCGATGCTGCCAAGGCCGAGGACGATGGCTTCCGGGTGCCTGCCGCGGTGCTGGACGCCGAGCTGGCGGGAGATCACCCAGTGAAGGCCTGGCGCAATTACCGCCGGATGACACAGGACGCGCTTGCCCGGGCCTGCGGCCTGAGCAAGCCCTATCTCAGCCAGATCGAGAACCGCTCCCGACCCGGCAGCCACGACGCGCTGCGGAAGCTGGCGAAGGCGCTGGACGTACCCTGGGAGATGCTGGCAGACCAGGGAGAAGGCTGAGACGAGGTTAGGGGAGCAAGAAAGCCTCAGTGCTGCTTCACCGCTTCCCCAGGCGCCTTCTCCGGCAGCTTGTTCCCCTCCGAATCGATCTGCAACGGCCCCGTCCCCGAGAACCGGTCCAGCGCGAGGTAGATCACCGGCGTGATAAACAGCGTGATCACCTGCGAGAACAGCAGGCCGCCAACCACCGCCAGCCCCAGCGGCTGGCGCAACTCGGCACCGGCGCCCAAGCCGAGCGCGAGCGGCAACGCCCCCATCACGGCAGCAAAGGTCGTCATCATGATCGGCCGGAAGCGCAGCAGGCACGCCTGCCGGATCGCCTTCGCCGGTGTCATCCCTTGTTCGCGCTGCGCCGCCAGCGCGAAGTCGATCATCATGATCGCGTTCTTCTTGACGATGCCGATCAGCATCAGCACGCCGATCACGGCGATCAGCGACAGCTCGACATTGAAGATGAACAGCGTCAGCAACGCGCCAACCGCCGCTGAAGGCAACCCCGCCAGGATCGTCAGCGGATGGATATAACTTTCATACAGCACGCCCAGCAGCGTGTAGATCACCGCGATGGCTGCCACCAGCAGCACGATCTGCGTCGCCTGCGACGACTGGAACACCGCCGCGTCGCCGCCCCAGCTGGTGAAGATCGAGCTGGGCATGGCGATCTCCTGCCGGTAGCGGTCGATGCGTGCCGAAGCATCGCCCAGCGCCGCGCCCGGCGCCAGGTTGAACGACACCGTCACCGAAGGCAGCTGCCCCTGGTGGTTGACGGAGATCGGCCCGACCCGGCGCTCGGTGGTGGCGAAGGCTGAGAGCGGCACCATCTGGCCGGTCTTGCTGCGCACATAGAGCTTGGAGAACGCGCTCTCGTCGGTGCGGTCGACATCGGCCGCCTGCAGGATCACGTAGTAGTTGTCGATCGGCGTATAGATGGTCGACACCTGCCGCTCGCCGAAGGCCGAGTACAGCGCGGTGCGCACGTCCTGCATCTGCACGCCCAGCGCATTGGCCTTGTCGCGGTCGATCGACAGGTGCGCCTCCAGCCCGGACTGCTGCGAATCGCTGGTGACGTCGCGGAAGATCGGATCGGCGCGCATCTTCGCCATCAGCTTGTCGGACGAGTCCTGCAGCTGGCTGGCCTTCACGCTCTGCAATGTGTACTGGTAGCGGCTCTTGCTCTGGCGCCCGCCCAGCTGCAGGTTCTGCACCGGCGCAAAGTACACCGCCAGGCCCGGCACTCCGGCAACATCGCGCCGCAGCGACTCGATCACCCTGGGCATGGCCTCGCGTTCGCCGCGCGGCTTCAGTTCGACAAACATGCGCCCGGTGTTGATGGCCGGCGACGGGCCGCCGCCGATGGCGACCACGATGCTCTTGACCGCGGGGTTGGCGCGCATGCGCTCGGCGGCGTCGCGCAGGCGTTCCGCCATGGCGTCGAAGGAGATGTCCTGCGGGCCTTCGGCGTTGACGCGGATCTGGCCGATGTCCTCTTCGGGGAAGAAGCCCTTGGGAATGGTGACGAACAGCACCGCGGTCAGCACGAAGGTCAGGCCCGCGACCGCAAGCACCGAGCGGCGGTGCGCCAGGCACCAGTCCAGCCCGCGCGCATAGCGGTGCAGCGTGAACTCGAACAGGTTCTCGAACCACTGCGTCGAGCGCATGCCCAGGGTCTGCTTCTGCGCCACGGCGGGCGGCGCCACATGGCCCGGCGCATGGTCGCCATAGGCGTGGTGCGACTCATCCACCGGCACGTTCTCGGCCGACAAAAAGCGCGCGCACAACATCGGGATCAGCGTCAGCGAGACCAGCGCCGAGACCAGGATCGCCAGCGACACCACCGCCGCGAATTCATGGAACAACAGCCCGATCACGCCGGGCATGAAGAAGATCGGGATAAACACCGCCACCAGCGAGATCGAGATCGACAGGATGGTGAAGCCCATCTCGCGCGAACCCACCAGCGCGGCCTTGAGCGGCGCCACGCCTTCCTCGATATGGCGCACGATGTTCTCGAGCATGACGATGGCATCGTCCACCACCAGGCCCACGGCGAGCGTGATCGCCAGCAGCGAGACGTTGTCCAGGCTGTAGCCGAACGCCTTCATCAGCGCTACCGTGCCGATCAGCGAGATCGGCAGCGACACCGTGGGGATCAGCGTGGCGGCGGCGCGGCGCAGGAACAGGAAGATCACCATCACCACCAGCGCAACGGTCAGCGCCAGCGTGAACTGCACGTCGTGGATCGATTCGCGGATCGAGCGCGAGCGGTCGTTGACCACCGACACATTGACCGAGCCCGGCATCTGCTGGATCAGGCGGGGCAGGGCGGCGTTGATCGCATCGACCACCGCCACGGTGTTGGCGTCGGGCTGGCGCAGCACCGCCAGCACGATCGAGCGCTCGTTGTTGAGCCAGCTGCCGGTCTTGATGGTCTCGACGCTATCCTCGACCTCGGCCACGTCGGAGAGCCGCACCAGCGCGCCGCTGGGCTGGCTGGCCACGATGATGTTGCGGAAGGCGTCGGCACTGGTCAGCTGCCGGTTGGCCTGGATGGTCAGGGTCTGGCGCGCGCTGTCGAGCGTGCCCACCGGCGTGTTGGCGTTGGCGCGATTGAGCGCCGTGGCCAGCTCGTCCAGCGTCAGCCCGCGCGCGGCGAGCGCATCGGGGTGGGCGCGCACACGCACGGCAAAGCGCTTCTGCCCGAAGATCTGCACCTGCGCCACCCCCGGCAGCGTGGCCAGCGTGGGCGAGATCAGGTTGTCGCCAAAGGCGTTCAGGTCAGCCAGGCTCATCGCCGGCGAGTTGATCGCCAGCAGCAGCACCGGCGCATCGGCCGGGTTGACCTTGCGGTACGACGGCGGCACCGTCATCTCGATCGGCAGCGAGCGCTGGGCGCGGAACAGCGCCGCCTGCACGTCGACGGCCGCATCGTCGATATCGCGGTCGTTGTTGAATTCGATGGTGATGCTGGAGTTGCCGAGCGTGTTCTGCGAGCTGATCACCGTCACGCCGGGGATGGTCGCGAACTGCTTCTCCAGTTGCGTGGCCACCGACGCCGCCATCGTCTCCGGGCTGGCGCCGGGCAGCGTGGCGGTGACCTGGATCACCGGCGAGTTGAAGCTGGGCAGCGCCGCGATCGGGATGGTCGGGTACAGCACGATGCCGGCGACCACCACCGCCAGGCACAGCAGCACTGTCATCACCGGGCGGCGGATGCAAAGTTCAGACAGCGTCATGATTCAGTGCCCCGCAGTGGCGGTGGCCGGGCGGGCGGCGGCGGCCGAGGCGCCGGCGGCCGGGGCCTCGCGCACCAGCGCGCCGGGGCGCAGGTTCTGCATGCCTTCCACGACTACGCGGGCGCCGGGCTGCACCCCCTCGACCACGGCGGCGGCGGCAGTGGTGGTCACCACCTGCACCGGCACGCGCGCCACCTTGCTGTCGGGCTGTACCACATAGACAAAGCGGCCTTCGGGGCCGGTCACCACCGCCTGCGGCGGCACCGACAGCGCGCCCTTCAGGGTCTGCACCACGGCGTTGACGTTGGCATAGGTGCCCGGCCACAGCCGCTGCTCCTCATTGTCGAACTGCGCCTTGACGCGGATGGTGCCGTACTGCGGATCGACGGTGTTATCCACAAAGGTGATCCTGCCGGTCACCGGGGTCTTGCTGCCGTCGTTGGGCAGCGCGGTGACCTGCACCGGGCCGGCGTGCAGCGCCTCGCGCAGCGCGCCCAGCTGCCGCTCGGGCAGGCTGAAGGTGACGGCAATCGGCTGCACCTGGGCGATGATGACCATCGGCTGGGTGCTGTTGGGCAGCACCAGCGAACCCGGGAAGGCATTGATCACGCCGGTGCGGCCGCTGATGGTGGCGCGGATGGCGCCGTAGCTGACCGCCACGCGGCTGGCTTCGATCGCGGCCTGGTCGGCGCGCACGGTGGCGGCAAAGCCATCCACCTTGGCCTGGGCGGTGTCGACCGCGCTCTTGGAGATGAAGTTGCGCTGCAGCAGCTCCTGGCTGCGCGCGAGCGTGCGCCGGGCATCGGCCAGGTCGGCCTGGTCGCGCAGCAACTGGGCCTGCGCCTTGGCCAGGTTGGCCTCGTCCATGCGGGTATCGAGCGAGAACAGCAGGTCGCCCGGCTTGACGGTCTGGCCTTCCTTGATATGGACCGTGCGCACGGTGCTGGACACCTGCGGGCGCACCTCGACGGTGGACAGCGCGGTGACATTGCCGTTGGCCGTGACCTGCAGCGGCACGTCGCCCTGCTGCACGCGCGCGGTGGACACCACCACGGCTGCCGGCGCCTTGGGCGCCGGCTTGGGCGCAAGCCAGGTACGCCAGGCAAACCAGCCCAGGCCGGCAATCACCAGCACCACGGCCACCACCGCCCACGGCGACACGCGGCCGCGCCCGGTTCCGGCGGCCGCCCTCCAGTTGCTGTCGACGAAGCCCTTGGGCTGGTCGATCCTGTCAGATTTCATATTTGTGTGGACCCTCTGCACCGCGTCTTCGCGCCACTCCCCGTAATCGCCCGGCTGGTTGTGCCCAGATGTTGCCGGTGCGCGTCGCGCAAAGACTCTACTAGTACCGCGCTTCGCCCGCCGGAGCCAGCGCCGCGTATTACAGTCCGTTACAGGGTTGCAAGGGTCTGGTAATGCCCGGCACCGGCAAACGCCGTCCGGGCCACAGGGGATGCCGGAGATGTGTGTGGCGGGGCGCTTGTATGGTTAGACAAACATTATCAGAAAAGCTGCCGCCGGCCATCGCGGCGCCACTGATTGACGCTGTCGACCGACAGTTCGCGTGGCCCGGCCTGCACAACCACGACATCGCCGGCGCGCACTTCTCCCTTCAGCACCACGCTGAGGTAGACCCCCGAGTAGCCGCTCTGGATCATGTCGCGCACCGCGTGGCGGTAGCCCAGCGCGGCATTGAACTTGTAGCAGGGCTTGCGCGGCGACTCCACCCGCAGCAGGGCCGTGCCCACGCGCACGAGGTCGCCGATCCAGAGTTGCGATTCAAGCAGCCCCTCCAGGGTCAGGTTCTCGCCGATGGCGCCAAACGGCAACGGCGGGCCTGACTCAGGCTGCCCGCACGCGCGGCGGCGCGCGTTCCACCACGGGTAGTGCTCGAAGGGATAGGCGTAGACCGCCTTGTCCAGGCCGCCGTGCACGGTCAGGTCGCCCTGTTCGTCGCCGGCCAGGCCCAGCGGCTGCACCTGTACCCGCAACGGGTGCAGCAGGGTGCTGACAGGGTGCTTGCGAATGCCCGACAGCACCACCGCCTCGGTGCCAGCCCCCGCGACCACCAGCGGGATGGCCTTGCCCAGGCTTACCGCCAGCACGCGCGCAAGGCCCGGCCGAGGTCTGGATTCGCTCACGTGCGCCCCCGCTTCGTGGTTGCCCTTCCGGCTGTGGAAAGGGTTGTGGATAAGCTGCGGATATGCCTGAGGATAACGGGGCGGATAACACTGTGGACAAGTGCTTGGTGCGGTCCCTCACAAGGAACCTGGCGGCGGGGAACCGCCTCGGGTTTCAGCCTTGCATCACACCTGCTGCGCCGCCTGCGGCCGCTGCCACTGGCAGCCTAGCGCCCGGGCGCGTTGCGATACCGCCAGCGCCACCAGCATCAGCGCCGCCGCGCCCCAGTGCAGCGTATCGGCGCCGGCCAGCGTATAGATGGCAGCCCCGGCCATGGCGCCGGCGGCCTGGCCCAGGTAGATCGACGAGGAATTGAGCGAGATCGACACCGATGCCCGCTCCGGGGCCAGCAGCACCAGCCGCGCCTGCTGCGCGCTGTTGGTGGCAAACCCGCCCACGCCCCACAGCATGAACAGCAACACCAGCGCCACGCTGCCCAACCCGGCCAGCGGCCACAGCACCATGGCCGTGATCGAGGTCAGCAGCGTGACCTGCACGATCCGGCTGGGCGTGACCCGGTCCATGCGCGACGCCGCCATGGCATTGCCGAACACGCCGCAGGCGCCGTAGGCCAGGAACATCAGGCTGAGCGCGCCACCGCTGATGCCGTATACGTCGCGCATCAGCGGGGCGATATAGGTGAACACGGTGAACATGCCCGCCGACGAGATCATGGTGGTCAGCACCACCAGCATGATCGGCTTGTGGCGCAGCACCGCGCCCCAGGCCTCGCGCCCGGCCGGCGGCACGGTCAGCCCGCGCGGCAGCGCGCGCCAGACCGCCGCCGACACCAGCAGCGCCAGGGCCCCGACCAGCGCCATGCTGACGCGCCAGCCCAGCGTGCTGGAAATCCACGTACCCAGCGGCACGCCCACCACGCTGGCAATGCTCCAGCCAAGAAACACAAAGCTGATGGCACGCCCGCGCGTCTGCGCGTTGACCAGCAGCGGCAATGTGGCGGCGGTCTGGGGCGTATAGATGGCCGCGCCGATCGCGGTCAGGAAGCGGATCGCCATCAGCGCCGCAAAGCTGGGCGCAAACGCGGCGGCCAGGTGCATCACGCCATAGACCAGCAGCGACCCGGCCAGCAGTAGCCGGCGGTCGATGCGCGAGCCCAGCGTGGCAAACAGCGGGGCGCCGATGCAGGTGGCCAGCGCAAACACCGAGATCAGCTGCCCGGCACTGGCCGCGCCCAGCCCGAAATCGCCGGCAATGTCGTTCAACATGCCGGTAACGATCATCGCACCGGTGCCAATGACGAAGTTGCCGACGCAGAGCGTCACTAGCCTGGGGTCCATGCCGGCCTTGGGAATAGGGATTGGCGCAGGAGGGCGCCTTGTTGTTGTCTGGGCTGCCGCGGGCCGTGGCAGGCCGGGCGGTAAGGGAAGTCCCGAGTGTAGCGGTTTCGTGGAATTCGCGTTCGCGGGGGATTGATGCCCGCTGCAGCCAACACCGTGCGAACGAGGCTCCCCTCGCCCGCCTGCGTGAGAGGGGGAATACCGGGCGGCCGGAGAAAACCCTCAGCGCGTCAGCACCGGCGCCAGCGCCTTCGGGTTGACGATGCAGTCATGGTTGCCGGCCAGCACGTCCAGGATGTTCTGGAACGCGGTGCGGAAGTACAGCTCGTAGCTGTCGCGCTCAACATAGCCCAGGTGCGGCGTGCAGATGCAGTTTTCCATGCGCAGCAGCGCGTGGCCCTGCAGGATCGGCTCGGATTCGAACACGTCGATCGCCGCCATGCCCGGACGGCCCCGGTTCAGCGCGGTGACCAGCGCGTTCTCTTCCAGCAGTTCGGCACGGCTAGTGTTGACGAACAGCGCCGTGGGCTTCATCCGGGTCAGGTCGGTCATCTTGACGATGCCGCGGGTGTCGTCATTGAGGCGCAGGTGCATCGACAGCACATCGCTGTCGGCAAACAACTGCTCCTTCGATTCGGCCACGCCCAGCCCGTCGGCAAGGGCGCCTTCCAGCGACGCCTCGCGGCCCCACACCAGCACCTTCATGCCAAAGGCGCGGCCGTAGCCAGCCAGCAGCCGGCCGATCTTGCCATAGCCCCAGATCCCAAGGGTCTGGCCGCGCAGCACCTGGCCCAGGCCGAAATTGGGCGGCATCGTCGTCGATTTCAGCCCCGATTGCTGCCAGGCGCCATGCTTCAGGCTGGCGACGTATTGGGGAATGCGCCGCTGCGCCGCCATGATCAGCGCCCAGGTCAGTTCCGCCGGCGCCACCGGCGAACCCACGCCCTCGAGCACCGCCACACCACGGTCGGTGGCGGCATCCAGGTCGATATGGCTGCCGGGGCCGGCGCCGACCTTGCCGGTCTGGCTGATCAGCTTGAGTTTGGGCAGTTTTTCCAGCAGTTGCCGGGTGATGCGGGTGCGTTCGCGGATCAGAACCACGGCTTCGACGTCTGACAGGCGTGCGGCCAGCTGGCCCACGCCCTTGACGGTGTTGTTGAACACCTTGACGTCGTGCCCCTCCAGCAGGCTGAAGCAAGGCAGCTTGCGCACGGCATCCTGGTAATCGTCGAGTACGGCAATCTTCATCGGCAACTCTGGTTATGTAACGGTCTTGTGCCGGTTGGTGCGCGCGGCCACCGAGCAGCGCGCCGCCCAACAGTATTGTTGAGAAATATCGAAAAACCCGCGCCGGCCGGTGGCGGCGATTGTTGCATAGCAAAAAACAGGGGGGTGCGCCAGTGGTATCCTTGCCCGTTCCGGTGCCACTGCGGATTGTCGGTCGAGCCTTGCTCCCGCCACGCGATCGCACCCGGACAAAGTCCGGCCAGCCCGCGCAGCCACCCCTGCGCGCGCGAAGCGCAACTGTAGCGCAGCCGCAGGGACCGCCGCGACCTTTTGCCTAAACGGGGCCGCCGCGGAGTTGTAACGGGATGTGTCGATCCGAGTGCGACCATCACTCCGGGCGTGTGACGGCCCCATCTGCCCGCTGGCCAGGCTTTGCAAGGATTCCTTCCCTTCCTTCCCTTTACGAACCTGGAGTTTGCAGTATGAACCACCCCACGATGCAAGGTACGGCGCCCGTCAATGCGCCGGCCTGGGTCAAGCACCCCAAGCTGGTGGCCTGGGTCGCGGAAATCGCCGCCCTGACCAAGCCTGACAATATCTATTGGTGCGACGGCTCCCAGGAAGAATACGACCGCCTGTGCGAGCAGATGGTCGCCGCCGGCACCATGAAGCGGCTGAACCCGGCCAAGCGCAAGAACTCCTTCCTGGCACTGTCGGACCCCTCGGACGTGGCGCGGGTGGAAGATCGCACCTTTATCTGCTCTGAAAAGCAGGAAGACGCCGGCCCCACCAACAACTGGACCGCACCCGCCGAGATGCGCCAGACGCTGAACGGCCTGTTCGACGGCTGCATGCGCGGCCGCACGCTGTATGTGGTGCCGTTCTCGATGGGCCCGCTGGGCTCGCCGATCGCCCATATCGGCGTGGAACTGTCCGATTCGCCGTACGTGGCGGTCAATATGCGCATCATGACGCGCATGGGCCGCGCGGTGTACGACGTGCTGGGCACCAACGGCGAGTTCGTGCCGTGCGTGCACACCGTGGGCAAGCCGCTGGCCGCAGGCGAGAAAGACGTGCCGTGGCCGTGCAACCCCACCAAGTACATCGTCCATTTCCCGGAAACGCGCGAGATCTGGTCGTTCGGCTCCGGCTACGGCGGCAACGCGCTGCTGGGCAAGAAGTGCTTTGCGCTGCGCATTGCATCGACCATGGGCCGCGATGAAGGCTGGCTGGCCGAGCACATGCTGATCCTGGGCGTGACCTCGCCCGAGGGCAAGAAATACCACGTCGCCGCCGCGTTCCCGTCGGCCTGCGGCAAGACCAACTTCGCCATGCTGATCCCGCCCAAGGGCTTCGAGGGCTGGAAGGTCACCACCATCGGCGACGACATCGCCTGGATCAAGCCGGGCCAGGACGGCCGCCTGTACGCGATCAACCCGGAAGCCGGCTACTTCGGCGTGGCCCCGGGCACCAGCGAGAAGACCAACTACAACGCGATGGCGACGCTGAAGGAAAACGTCATCTTCACCAACGTGGCGCTGACCGACGACGGCGACGTGTGGTGGGAAGGCATGACCAAGGAAGCGCCGGCGCACCTGGTCGACTGGCAGGGCAAGGACTGGACCCCGGAAATCGCCAAGGCCACCGGCGCCAAGGCTGCACACCCGAACGCCCGCTTCACCGCGCCGGCATCGCAGTGCCCGTCGATCGACGACAACTGGGACAACCCGGCCGGCGTACCCATTGATGCGTTCATCTTCGGCGGCCGCCGCTCGACCACCGTGCCGCTGGTGACCGAGGCGCGCAACTGGACCGAAGGCGTCTACATGGCCGCCACCATGGGTTCGGAAACCACCGCCGCGGCCGCCGGCCAGCAGGGCGTGGTGCGCCGCGACCCGTTCGCCATGCTGCCGTTCTGCGGCTACAACATGAGCGACTACTTCGGCCACTGGCTCGAACTCGGCAAGAAGCTGGAAGCCGCGGGCGCGAAACTACCGAAGATCTACTGCGTCAACTGGTTCCGCAAGGATGCCGACGGCAACTTCGTGTGGCCGGGCTTCGGCGAGAACATGCGTGTGCTGTCGTGGATGATCGACCGCGTGGAAGGCAAGGGGCAGGGCGCCGAGCACGTGTTCGGCACCACCCCGCGCTACCAGGACCTGAACTGGAATGGCGTGGACTTCACGCCGGCGCAGTTCACGCAGGTGACCTCGATCGATCGCGATGCGTGGCAGCAGGAGCTGGCGCTGCATGACGAGCTGTTCACCAAGCTGCGGCATCGGCTGCCGCAGGCGCTGGCCGAAGTGCGGGCGGCACTGGGCAAGCGGCTGGACGGCTGATCGCGCCACGGTTCGCGCAGTTCGCGATAAAGACGCCCGTCTCTGCCGAGACGGGCGTTTTTTTATCCCGCCTCGCTGTCCCCCAGTGTCTCCACTGCGTACTTCACCAACCCCGCCCGCCCCTCGATCCCCAGCTTGCGCTTCAGGTTCAGCCGGTGCGTCTCCACCGTGCGCACCGACACCCCCAGCTGCGCCGCGATTTCCTTGTTGGCGAGGCCGCGCCCGATCCCGCGCAGGATGTCGCGCTCGCGTGGCGTGAGCGCATCGAGCGGCCCTGTGGCGGGGCTCTGCTCGGCCATGCCGCGTGCAATGCGGGCGCTGTAGAAGACCCGTCCGGCCAGCACGGAGTGGATCGCCGCCATCAGCTCGTCGGCGGGCGCGTCCTTGAGCACATAGCCGCGCGCACCGGCACGCACCGCCTGGCGCACATACTCCAGGTTGTCGTGCATCGACACGATCAGCACCGCCAGCTCCGGATAGCGGTCATGCAGCGCCGCGGCCAAGGCAATGCCACCCATGCCGCGCATGCCGATATCGGTGATAACCAGGTCGGGCAGCTCGGCGGCACCGGCACGGTCCAGCCACGCCAGCGCGGCCTCGCCATCGTCGGCTTCGCCCACCACGCGCAGGCCGGGCTGCAGCGCCAGGTGCATGCGCATGCCGTCGCGCACCAGCGCATGGTCGTCGATCAGCAGCACGCGGGCGGGTACTTCGGTGGAATCGGCAAAAGACTGGGTCATGACGGCGAGGGTCCTGCTGAAACGGGATCGTGCGCAATGGCCGCGGGCCTGGCCAGCGGCAGTGAAGCGACCAGCTGGGTGCCGCCCGTGCCCGAAACGATGTCGAACTGCCCGCACAGCGCGGCGATGCGCTCGCGCAGGTTGCGCAGGCCGATGCCGCGCTGCGGGTCCTCCTGCATGCGCGCCACGTCGAAGCCATGTCCGTCGTCGCGCACGGTGAGGCGCGTGGCATCGGCATCGAAGGCCAGCGCCACCGCGACCCGGCGCGCGCCGGCATGGCGCTCGACGTTGGTCAAGGCTTCCTGGGCGATGCGGAACAGCGCCGTGGCCTGCTCGTCGGGCAGTTCGCGCGGGGTGCCGCTCTGGGTCACCGCAATCTCCAGCCCGCTGCCGCCCTGCATCTCGCGCGCCAGGTGCTGCAGCGCGGCGTGCAGGCCCAGGTCGTCGAGCAGGGCGGGGCGCAGGTTGCGCGCCACGCGGCGCACTTCATTGAACACGGTATCGAGCCGGTTCAGCGCCATGCCCAGCACCGGCGCCACCGCGGCGCCTTCGGCCGGGGCCAGGCGCAGGCGGTTGGTAGCGGTTTCCAGCACCAGCTTGACCGACACCAGCAGCTGGCTGATGCCGTCGTGCAGCTCGCGCGAGAGCCGGGCGCGCTCTTCTTCCTGCGACTGCACCACGCGCTGCGCCAGCTGGCGCAGCTTGGCGTCGGCCTCGCGGTGCTCGCTGACGTTCAGCGCCAGGCCGCTGGCGGCGACCAGCAGGATGCTGATGCCGGCAATCACGCCGATCCAGGCCATGGTCTGGCGGATATCGGTCTCGGCACGGGCGTCGAGCTGGCGCAGCGTGCTTTCCACGTCATCCAGGTAGATGCCGGTGCCCACCATCCAGCCCCATTCGGGCACCGCCACCACATAGCCGAGCTTGGGCGCCAGCTGCTGCGACGAGGGCTTTCTCCACAGGTAACGCACCGCGCCGCCACCGCCCTTGGCCGCGGCGATCAGTTGCTGGATGGTCAGCGCGCCCTGCGGGTCGCGCAGCGTCCACAGGTCCTGGCCGACCAGTTCGGGCTGGCGCGGGTGCATCAGGTTGCGGCCGTGCAGGTCATACAGGAAGAAATAGCCGTCGGGGCCGTAGTCCAGCCGCGCAAGTGCCTCCATCGCGGCCTGCCGGGTGGCGGCGTCGGTGCGCCCGGAGCGCACCAGCGGCGCGATCGCGCTCTGCGCCAGTTCTACGTAGTGGCGCAGCTCGGTTTCCTTGCTCTGCAGGTAGGCGGCCTCGACCAGCGCGCGTTCATGCTGCGCGAGCTGCGTGGCCTGGAAGCGCACGGCAAGTGCGATGCCCAGCATGGCGACCGCAAGTGGCGCCACGGCTAGCAACAGGATCTTCTGGCGGAGTTTCATACAGGTGCGGGGGGACCGGGGGTAAACACCGATGCCGCGCAGGCGGCATGCCACCGTCGATTTGCGTAGTACTACGCAGAAGTGCTGCGTAGTTACGCGCTTGTGCGGGGTTTGGCGGGTGTCAATACTACACGCCGAACGCGCCGCCGCCCCAGCAGGGCGCATGCGCGGACGCAGCTGGTGCACCGTCCACACCCGGACGGTGCGTCGCCTGCCTGCAAGACGAGATCCGGAAACGACGACACAACCGGGCGCGCAGCAGCTATCCCAGGAGACACCCTCACCGCCGGATTGCCCCCGCTGCCCGCCCTCGGCGCACCCCCGCTGCCGATCCTGCCAGTTGCCTGTTACCAGTCTTTCGCCGCCGCAGGCTATCCATATCCCGGTCTGAGGAGACCCTTCACTATGAATCGCATCGGAGAACACCTGGTGTGGCTGGCTGTCGCCGTCCTTGGCGCGTTTGCCTTCGGCACTGTCGCGCTGGCGCGCGGCGAGGCCGTCAGCGCGCTGTGGATCGTGGTTGCCGCGCTCTGCATCTACCTGATCGCCTACCGCTACTACAGCCGCTTTATCGCCGACAAGGTGATGCAGCTCGATCCCAAACGGATGACGCCCGCGTGGCGCCATAACGACGGCCTGGACTACGTGCCGACCAACAAGGCGGTGCTGTTCGGCCACCACTTCGCCGCCATCGCCGGCGCCGGCCCGCTGGTCGGCCCGGTGCTGGCCGCGCAGATGGGCTATATGCCGGGCATGCTGTGGCTGCTTGCCGGCGTGGTGTTCGCCGGCGCGGTGCAGGACTTCATGGTGCTGTTCATCTCCACGCGCCGCGACGGCCGCTCGCTGGGCGACCTGGTCAAGTCCGAGATGGGCACGATCCCGGGCATGATCGCGCTGTTCGGCTGCTTCATGATCATGGTCATCATCCTGGCGGTGCTGGCGCTGATCGTGGTGAAGGCGCTGGCCGACTCGCCGTGGGGCACGTTCACCGTGGCGGTGACGATCCCGATCGCGCTGTTCATGGGCATCTATACGCGCTATATCCGCCCGGGCCGCATCGGCGAGGTGTCGGTGATCGGCTTCGTGCTGCTGATGCTGGCCATCATCGGCGGCCAGTACGTGCACGAGAGCGCCGTGCTGGCGCCGCTGTTCACCTATGACGGCAAGGCGCTGACGTGGATGCTGATCATCTACGGCTTTATCGCCGCCGTGCTGCCGGTGTGGCTGCTGCTGGCGCCGCGCGACTACCTGTCGACCTTCCTGAAGATCGGCACCATCATCGCGCTGGCGGTCGGCATCCTGATCGTCGCCCCGGACCTGAAGATGCCGGCGTTCACGCAGTTCGCGCAAGGCGGCGGGCCGGTGTGGTCGGGCAACCTGTTCCCATTCCTCTTCATCACCATCGCCTGCGGCGCGGTGTCGGGCTTCCACGCGCTGATCTCGTCGGGCACCACGCCCAAGCTGCTGGAGAACGAGACCCACGCGCGCTTTATCGGCTACGGCGCGATGCTGGCCGAATCGTTCGTCGCGATCATGGCACTGGTGGCCGCCTCGGTGATCGAGCCGGGCGTGTACTTCGCCATGAACAGCCCGGCGGCCGTGATCGGCACCACGCCGGAAGCGGTGGCGCACGCGGTCTCGACCTGGGGCTTCGTGATCACGCCGGACGTGCTGGTGCAGACCGCCAAAGACGTCGGCGAGAACACCATCCTCTCGCGCGCCGGCGGCGCGCCGACGCTGGCCGTGGGCATCGCCCATATCCTGCACCAGGTGGTGGGCGGCCAGGCCATGATGGCGTTCTGGTACCACTTCGCCATCCTGTTCGAGGCGCTGTTCATCCTGACCGCCGTCGACGCGGGCACCCGCGCCGGCCGCTTCATGCTGCAGGACCTGCTGGGCAGCTTTATCCCGTCGATGCGCAAGACCGATTCGCTGATCGCCAACCTGACCGCCACCGCGCTGTGCGTGGCGGCGTGGGGTTACTTCCTGTACCAGGGCGTGGTCGATCCGCTGGGCGGCATCAACACGCTGTGGCCGCTGTTTGGCATCTCCAACCAGATGCTGGCCGCGGTGGCGCTGGTGCTGGGCACCTGCGTGCTGGTCAAGATGAAGCGCGGCCAGTACGCCTGGGTCACGCTGGTGCCGACCGTGTGGCTGCTGATCTGCACGCTGACCGCCGGCTGGCAGAAGCTGTTCCACGCCGATCCCAAGGTCAGCTTCCTGACCCACGCCGCCAAGTTCAGCGCCGCCATTGCCGAAGGCAAGGTGCTGGCCCCGGCCAAGTCGATGGAGCAGATGCACCGCATCGTCTTCAACGACTACCTGGACGCCGGCCTGTGCGCGCTGTTCATGCTGGTGGTGCTGTCGATCGTGTTCTACGGCTTCAAGACCGCGCTGCAGGCGCGCGCCGCGAAGCGCCCGACCGACAAGGAAACGCCGTTCGAGCCGCTGCCGGGCGCCGCCTCGGCCCAGTCCTGATACCGGAGCCCGCCATGCTGGAACAACTCGGAACGATGGGACGCTACCTGGGGCAGTCGCTCAGGCTGATGGTCGGGCTGCCCGACTACCAGACCTACGTGGCCCATATGGAAAGCACCCACCCGGACCGCGCGCCGATGAGCTACGAGGAGTTCTTCCGCGAGCGCCAGGAGGCACGCTACGGCGGCGGGCAAGGCAAGTGCTGCTGAGCACACGCTGAACGCCGCCGTCCTGCGGGCCGGCGGCATACAAAGCAGACAGGCGATCACTTGATCGCCTGTCTTTTTATGAAGTGTTGCGTGTTTGCCGCGCTTTTGTAATGCACGGATACCGTTTCTGTAGCGGGTTACAGGGCTTTACAGGTGGTTACAGCAAGGGTGCGGCACCTTCTCTACACTTGCGACACATCATGGCAATTCGAGGAAAAAAGATATGACTCGCCATCCCGTTCGCAACCTGACCATTGCCCTCGCCCTGGCGGCCTGCGCGCTGCCGGCCGTCGCGAGCGACATGAACAACGCCCTGGGCGGCGCACTCGGCGGGGTCGCCGGTGCCGCCGTGGGCGGCGCGCTGGGCGGTAGCACCGGCGCAGTGATCGGTGGTGCAGTGGGCGGCGGCGCCGGTGGCGCAGTTACCTCCAACCGCCGCGAGCGCACCGGTGCCATCATCGGCGGCGCGCTGGGCGGCGGTGCCGGCACCGCGGCTGGCAATGCCATGGGCGGCCGCACCGGCGGCCTGATCGGCGCCGGCCTGGGCGGTGGCGCGGGCGCGGCGCTGGGCGGCAACGTCTCGCGCAGCAACTCGTACGACAATGACCGCCGCTATTACAACAGCAGCTACAAGCGCAAGAAGCACAAGCACCACCATCGCCACCACTACGACGACTAAGAAGTCGTAGGGGTCAGCAAAACGGGCCGTCATGGCCCGTTTTTCATTTGCGGCGTCTGGCATAATCGTTCGCCAGTGGTTGCAAACCTGCCGGATGCAGAAACAAAGAAGCCCGCAACCGGAACCGGTGCGGGCTTCTTCTCCAATAAAGGCGGAGAGGCTGCTAGGCGCTCCCCCAAGGACCTGTGGAGACCAGGTTTGAAGCAGGCGGGGCCGCACAAGGGGAGGAAGCTGCCCCGGGGATCGCGCTGCCAGAGACCGCCGGGGAGACGGGCCTGGGGTGGCCAGGCGGCCTTACAGCGGCGCGCGATCGGTGGTGGTGTCGTACTTGCCGCCTTCGGTGTAGGTGTCGAACTTGCCGGCGCGGGCACCCTCGGCGAAGGTATCGAACTTGCCGGCGCGGGCGCCGTCGGTGTACGGATCGAACTTGGCTACCTTGGCGCCGTCGGTGAACACATCGAACTTGCCGTTCTTGGCAAAGGCCGGTGCGGCCGACAAGGCGGCGGCGAGGGTAGCGACAGCGATCAGGGCGTAGCGGTTGGTTTTCATGATTCAGGCCTTCTCTATTGCATGGATGCCTGATTCATCACTTCGACGAAAGACTATGTTGCATTGCGGCATCCGATGGCTAGATATTAGGCATTTCCCTCATATCAATAAATATCAGGATCCACAATGATTAGTTTTGATTCGAACAATAAAATAGGCTGATTACGTAAGAATTCAGCGCAGAACCGGGAGACTGTGTCATGGATCGCCTGCAATCGATGCGTGTGTTTTCCAAGGTGGTGGAACTGGGAAGCTTCGCGCGTGCAGCGCAGCAGTTGGAAATGTCCAACGCGGTGGTGACGCGCTACGTGGCCGACCTGGAGAGCCATCTGGGCACGCGCCTGCTCAACCGCACCACCCGCAGCCTGTCGCTGACCGACGCCGGCGAAACCTACCTGCAGCGCTGCCAGCAGATCCTGGAAGACGTGGAAGAAGCCGAAAGCGTGGTCACGGCGCGCAGCCAGTCGCTGTCAGGCACGCTGCGGCTGGTCACCCCGGTGATGTTCGGCCTGCACCTGCTGCCGGAATTGCTGGCGCGCTTCCAGCAGCTGTATCCGGACGTGGTGTTCGACGTGATCCTGTCGGACCGCAATGTCGATATCGTCGAAGAAGGCCGCGACGTGGCCGTGATGCTGTCCGACCTGGGCCTGGGCTCGCACCTGGTGGCGCGCCCGCTGCTGTCGGCCGAGGTGATCCTGTGCGCGTCGCCGGGCTACGTGGCGGCGCACGCGCCGATCCGCCATGCCCATGAACTCAGCCACCACCGCTGCATTGCCATGCGCCTGCCCAGCGCCGAGCACGAATGGACGCTGCTGGGCCCGGAAGGCGAGGTGACCGTGCCGATCCGCCCCGGGCTGCTGTGCAGCAATGCCGAACTGGCCCACCAGGCGGCGCTGGCCGACATGGGCGTGGCCATGCTGTCGTCCTACCTGGCGCGTCCCAATATCGAATCCGGCAAGCTGGTGCATGTGCTGCCGCAATACCAGCTGCCGCGGCGCGACGTCAGCGTGGTCTACCCGAGCCGCAAGTTCTTGCCGACCAAGGTGCGCGCCTTTATCGACTTCCTGCTCGAAGAAGGGCAGGTACGGGGCAAGGAAGCGCAGCCGGCGCCAGCCGCCAGCCACGGCGCGCAAGCCGTGCGCACCTGAGCGGCTGCCCGGCCGAGCCAGCCAAAGCAAAACGCCCGGTGATGCCGGGCGTTTTGCCGTGACGCGCTGACGCTTACTCGCCGGCGGCCGCCGCGCGCGACTTCTTGGCCGCGGCGGTCTTGGCGGGGGCCTTCTTGGCTGCCGCCTTCTTGGCCGGTGCCTTGGTGGCCGGAGCCTTGGCGGCTGGCGTCTTGGCCGCGGTCTTCGCTGCCGTCTTGGTTGCCGGCGCCGCCTCGGCCGTGCCATTCGATGCCGCCTTGGCCGTGGTCTTCGCCGCCGTCTTGGCGCCCGCCTTGGGCTCGCGCGCCTCGAACTCGAAGCCGATCTTGCCGTCCGGCTGCTTGACCAGGAAGGCCTTGAAGTTGCGGCCGGTGCGCGACGACTTGAACCCCGTCAGCAGATCGGTCTTGCCGTCGGTGAGCAGCTTGCCGATCTGCTCGCGGCTGATTTCCTGCTGCAGGATGATCTTGCCGGTGGTGAAGTCGCAGCTCTTGGGGCTGGTCGTGCTGTTCTCGCAGACGTACTTCATGCCGTGCTCGAACACCGAGCCGCCGCACTTCGGGCAGGTGCCCACCGGCTCCTGGCCGCTGAAGTCGACCGGCTCGCCGTCGTTGTCGTCGTCGTTCTGGCCGAAGTCGAATTCCATCTTGTAATGGCCTTCGTCGTCCTTGCCCAGCTTGAGGATGGCGGCGAACGGACGGCCCATCTTGCTGCGGAAGCCCTGCAGCGGACCGATTTCCTTCTTCAGCAGCAGTTCTTCGACCTCTTCGATCTCGAACTGGCGCCCGCCCGGGATCTTGCTGATCGAGAACTCGCACGCGGTGCAGGCAAAGCGGCGGTAGTTCTCCTTGACCTGTCCGCCGCATTGCGGGCACGGCGTGTCCAGCGTGGCGTAGTCGCCCGGGATGGTGTCGCTGTCGTATTCCTTGGCGCGCTTGACGATCTGCTGCGTCATCTGCGCGATCTCGAGCATGAACTCGTCGCGCTTCATGCGCCCGCGTTCGATCTGCGAGAGCTTGTGCTCCCATTCGCCGGTCAGCTCGGCCTGCGTCAGTTCCAGCACGCCCAGGCCGCGCAACAGCGTCATCAGCTGGAACGCCTTGGCGGTCGGGATCAGCTCGCGGCCTTCGCGCACCAGGTATTTTTCCGTCAGCAGGCCTTCGATGATGGCCGCGCGCGTCGCCGGCGTGCCCAGGCCCTTGCCGGCCATGGCCTCGCGCAGCGCGTCGTCGTCCACCAGCTTGCCGGCGCCTTCCATCGCCGACAGCAGCGTGGCTTCGTTGTAGCGCGCGGGCGGCTTGGTGGTCAGGCCGACGCTCTCGACCTTGTCGGTCTTGACCTTCTCGTCCTTGGCCACCGGCACCAGGTTGGCGGCGTCCTTGTCGCCCTGCGCCTCGCGGCCGTAGATCACCAGCCAGCCCGGGTTGACCAGCACCTTGCCTTCGGTCTTGAAGTGGTGGCCGGCGACTTCCGTGATGCGGGTGGTGACCTGGAACTCGGCCGCCGGGAAGAACACCGCCAGGAAGCGGCGCACCACCAGGTCGTACAGCTTCTGCTCCGGCTCGGACAGGTTCTTGGGCGCCTGCAGCGTCGGGATGATGGCGAAGTGGTCGCTGATCTTGCTGTTGTCGAAGATCTTCTTGTTCGGCTTGACCCAGCCCTGGGCCAGGATCTTCTTGGCGTGCGGCAGGTAGTTGGGCGAGCTGTCGGCCAGCATGTCCATGGTCTGCTTGACCGTGTCCAGGTAGTCCTCGGGCAGCGCGCGCGCATCGGTACGCGGGTAGGTCAGGACCTTGTGCTTTTCATACAGGGCCTGCGCCAGGCCCAGCGTGTTCTTGGCCGAGAAGCCGAAGCGCGAGTTGGCCTCGCGCTGCAGCGTGGTCAGGTCGAACAGCGCCGGCGACTGTTGCGTCGACGGCTTGGATTCCTCGGTGACCGTGCCGGTCTTGTCGCGGCAGGCGGCGACGATGCTCTTGGCCTCGGCCTCGCTCCACAGGCGCGATTCGCGCGCCTCGGGATCGAACTCGCTCTTCTTGAACCTGGGGTCGAACCAGCGGCCTTCATACAGGCCGGCGGCGGCGATGAACTCGGCCCGCACTTCCCAGTAGTCGCGCGGCACGAAGTGCTTGATCTTCTCTTCACGCTCCACCACGATCGACAGCGTCGGCGTCTGCACGCGGCCCACGGTGGTCAGGAAGAAGCCACCGCCCTTGCTGTTGAAGGCGGTCATGGCGCGGGTGCCGTTGATGCCGACCAGCCAGTCGGCCTCGGAGCGGCAGCGCGCGGCGTCGGCCAGCGGCAGCATGTCTTCGTCTTCGCGCAGGCTGGCGAAGCCATCGCGGATCGCCTGCTGCGTCATCGACTGCAGCCACAGCCGGCGCACCGGCTGCTTGGCCTTGGCCTGTTGCGCGATCAGCCGGAAGATCAGCTCGCCTTCGCGCCCCGCGTCACAGGCGTTGATCAGGGCGGTGACGTCCTTGCGCTTGATCAGCCGGTTCAGCACCTTCAGGCGCGACTCGGTCTTGGCGATCGGGCGCAGGTCGAAATGCGGCGGGATCACCGGCAGGTTGGCGAAGCTCCACTTGCCGCGCTTGACCTCGTATTCGTCCGGCGCGGCGATCTCGACCAGGTGGCCGACGGCGGAGGACAGCACGTAGTCGTCGCTCTCGAAATACTCGTCGTGCTTGGTAAACCCCCCGAGGGCACGGGCGATATCCGCCGCGACCGACGGTTTTTCCGCGATGATGAGGGCTTTTGACATGGGAAGGGTCCTTGCGAGCTGCATCCGGCAACCCGCGAATTGCACTACAAACGAAGTAATCAGAACGCCGGGGGGCTATGAGGCGCCAATAATAAGCGCGCTTTCGACGGCGGTGCAAGCAAGCCCCGCCGCCGACCCAGTCGCCGCCTAGGCGGCGCTGCTCCCCCCGGCAAGCAACCAGTCCAGCACCTGCGGCACGTCTTCGGCACTCGCCGGCATCGCCGCACCGCGGCTCAGCATGCGTTCCAGCACCTCGATGTGCGGCAGCAGGGTGCCATAGAACTGGGGCGTGCCGCCCGACGCAGGCTGCACCAGCAGCGTCGGGAAATTCTCAATATCGATATCGCCAAGCGCATCCGCGTGCGTCTCGATGTCGATCCAGACGAAGCAATCCTCCGGATGGCGCGAGGCCAGCGCGGTCAGCGCCGCCAGGTAGTCCCGGCACGTGCCGCACCACTGCGCGCACAGGCAGGCCACCAGGCGGCCCTGCGGCCGCGCTGCCAGGCACCCGGCAATGGCGCCTGCGTCACGTTCTGGAAAGTAAACGGTCATGGCATCGGAAACATGAGGCGCCCGCGGCACGCGGGCTGCCGGCGATTGTATCGGTATTGCGCTGCAGCTCACCCAAGCCGCCGGAACAGGTTTCCCGGTAGACGCTCGGCGTGCCCGGCCAGTTCCAGTTCCAGCAGGCGCGCCGCGGCGGCTTCCGGCGGCTGGCCGCTGCGCTCGCACAGCGCATCCAGCGTAACCGGATCGTAGCCGAGAGCGGCCAGCAGGGGGTCGGCGTGGCCGGCAAAGTCAGAAAGATCTGGTTGCTCCGGTACGGACGCGGGAACGCGCGCGGCAGCGGGGCGGGCAGGTGCCGGCAGCAGGTTGATCTCTTCCAGCACATCCTCCACGCGCTCCACCAGCTTCGCGCCCTGGCGGATCAGCAGGTGGCAGCCTGCTGACAGCGGCGCGTGGATCGAGCCCGGCACCGCAAATACCTCGCGCCCCAGGTCGGCCGCCAGCCGTGCGGTGATCAGCGAGCCCGAGCGCGCCGCGGCCTCCACCACCAGCACCCCGCGCGCCAGCGCGGCGATGATGCGGTTGCGGCGCGGGAAGTTGGCAGGCAGGCCCTGCATGCCGAGCGGGAATTCGGTAACGATGGCGCCGCGCGCGGCCACTTCGTGCGCCAGCGCCAGGTTCTCGGCCGGATAGACCCGGTCGGCCCCCGTACCCGTAACAGCGACGGTACCGCCGCAACCCTGCAGCCCGCCGGCATGGGCGGCGGCATCGACGCCCAGCGCCAGCCCCGAGACCACCGCCAGCCCCGACTCGGACAGCGCCCGCCCAAACGCCTGCGCATCGCGCTTGCCCTGCTCGGTGGCGCCGCGCGCGCCGACGATGGCCACCGCAGGACGCGCCAGCAGCGCGGGATCGCCCTTGATATATAGCAGCGGCGGCGGGTCGGGCAGGTCGAACAGGCGGGCAGGGTAGGCGTCGTCGCCAAACGTGACCAAGTGGTTGCCGGGCGTGCCGAGCCAGGCAAGGGTGCGTTCGACCAGTGCCGGCAGCCCGGTGCCGGGCCTGGCCAGCACCGCGCGGGCGTGTTTCTTGGGGACGACGGACGACAGCGCTGCCACGCTCTGCGCCAGGATCTGCTGCGGCAACCCGAATGCGGTCAGCAGCAGGCGCACCGTGACCGGGCCGACGCCGGGCGCGCAGGCGAGCTGCAGCCACGCCTTCAGCTCGTCGGGATCGCGCGTGGTGAGCTGCCGGGCAGCGCCGGCATGGCAAAGGGAAGCGGCGGCCGCCGGGGCCGCCTGCGATGTCGCCAAGGCCGGCTCAGCGCGGCGAGGTCGCCCGGTCGCCGACCGCGATCACGTTGGAGGCGTCGGTGACCAGCGCATACGACACCCCCGGGAACACGCGGAAGACAAAGGCCAGGCCGTAGCGCTCATCAGGCAGGCGGATGGCGCGGTTGCTGTCGGTCTTGTCGGCGACGGTCTCGCCGGTGCGCGACAGCGCGAGCACATGCCCGGGCTCAACCCCGGCCTGGCTGCCGAGGTTGAGCACCACCACCTGCTTGGCGCCGCCGAACTCGACCCCGCCATAGACCTTGGCCACGCGGCCGTCGAGCTGCGTATCGGGCGCGTGCGGCACATAGCGCGCCGCTTCGCGCGCGGGCTGCGGCATCAGCAGCGTGCCCACGCCCATTTCCTGCCTGGCCTGCGTGACCTGCATGGTCGAGACCGCATCCGGGCCCTGCGCACCGCGCGCCAGGCGCACGTTGCCTTCGTATTCGGCCTCGTAGCCGAGCACGGCGTTGGAGACGGGGTCGCGCACCGGGGTGACCGGGCGGTAGGCCTGCCAGTCGCTGCCTTGCGGCGCGTCGGCGGGGATGCCGCGCGCATAGCCGGTGTCGTCGCGGCCAAGGATGACGCGCGACTCGGACACGGCGACGATGCGCGCCGAGGTGGCCAGCGTATCCTGGTCGACCACCAGCGGGCGGATCAGGAAGGGCTCGATATCGGAGGACGCGATGCTCAGGATGGCGGCGCCGTCGGCGGCGTTGCCGCGTATCTGCGGCGACAGGCGCACCGTGCCGCTGCCGGCGGGCGTGGTCGACAGCCAGGCGCGGCCGTCGCGCTGGATCAGGTACAGGATCTGTCCCGGATAGATCAGGTGCGGGTTGCGGATCTGTTGCTGGTTCATGCCCCATAGCTCAGGCCAGCGCCATGGCTGGCGCAGGAAGCGGCCCGAGATCCCCCACAGCGTGTCCCCCGTGCGCACGGTGTACTGCGACGGCGCATTGGCAGCCAGGTCTGAAACGGGGATGCCCTGTTGGGCCGTGCGCTGGGCTTCGGCCTGCTGTGCCGGCGTGACCGTGAGGTCCGCGGCCAGGGCCGGAAGCGTGGCCGCGGCAGTGAAGCCGGCGGCACTCAACAACGCATAGGCAAGCTTAGGGATGAACGCGTGCAGCCTGCGGCCCGACGCCGCCTGGTGTTCTTTGGTAAGATCGCGCATTTTCCTGACCGGCCGGTGGTTCGGCCGGATTGACCCGGGAGAGCGTGCCTGTTTCGGCGCGCCTTGAATTTTTGTACTTGCGCCCCGATTCTGCATGTAAACACCCGCCGCCGCAACGCGGCCCGGTTGCCGGCAGCCGCCGGCGTTGCGCCTGAGCATCATGGCAAAACTCGATATCCTGACCTACCCCGATCCCCGTCTGCACACCGTTGCCAAACCCGTTGCGGCAGTGGACGACCGCATCCGCCAGCTGGTGAAGGACATGGCTGAAACCATGTACGAAGCGCCCGGCATCGGGCTGGCCGCCACGCAGGTCAACGTGCATGAGCAGGTGGTGGTGATCGACGTCTCGGAAACGCGCGACCAGCTCCAGGTCTTTATCAACCCGGAGATCGTCTGGGCCAGCGACAACCGCAAGGTCTGGGAAGAGGGCTGCCTGTCGGTGCCCGAGGTCTATGACCGCGTCGAGCGCCCCGACCGGGTGCGCGTGCGCGCGCTCAACGAGAAGGGCGAGAGCTTCGAGCTCGAGGCCGACGACCTGCTCGCTGTCTGCATCCAGCATGAGATCGATCACCTGCGCGGCAAGGTCTTTGTCGAATACCTGTCGCCGCTCAAGCTCAACCGCATCAAGAGCAAGCTGCAGAAGCGCGAGCGCACCCGCATGTAGCGGCGCCCTGCCACAAAGATGTAACAGCCCGCCCGGAATCCCGCCGCCAGCGCGCGGCACCCGCGCGGGGTCTGTTATCTTTATGACTTCCGAAGAACAAAAGAACCGGCCGCGATAGCGGCCGGTCCTGTTTCAGGCCACGGAACCTGCCATGTCCCAAGCCAGACCCCTGCGTGTCGCCTTTGCCGGCACGCCCGAGTTCGCGCGCGTCGCGCTGGAAGCCATCCACGCCGCCGGTTTTCCCGTCGTGGCGGTGCTGACGCAGCCTGACCGCCCCGCCGGCCGCGGCCTGCAGCTGCACGCCAGCCCGGTGAAGCAGTTCGCCGCCGCCAGCGGCCTTGGGCCGGTGCTGCAGCCGCGCTCGCTGCGCCGCCAGGGCAAGTACCCGGAAGACGCCGCCGCGGCCATCGACGCGCTCGCCGGCACCGCCCCCGACGTGATGGTGGTGGCCGCCTACGGCCTGATCCTGCCGGCCGAGGTGCTGGCCCTGCCGCGCCTGGGCTGCCTGAATATCCACGGCTCGCTGCTGCCGCGCTGGCGCGGCGCGGCGCCGATCCACCGCGCCATCGAGGCGGGCGATGCCGAGACCGGCATCACGCTGATGCAGATGGACGAAGGCCTGGACACCGGCGACATGCTCACGCGCGAGGCCGTGCCGATCGGCCCGGACGACACCACCGGCACGCTGCACGACACGCTGGCCGCGCTGGGCGCGCGCATGACCGTGGCAGCGCTGCAGGAGCTGGCCGCCGGCCGCGCGCTGGCCGCCACGCCGCAGCCGGCCGAAGGCGTCACCTACGCCGAGAAGATCGCCAAGGACGAGGCCCCGCTGGACCTGCGCCGCCCGGCCGCGGCGCTGGCCAACCAGGTGCGCGCGTTCAACCCCTTCCCGGGCGCGACGGTGCAGGTCGGCGATACCGTGATCAAGTGCTGGCAGGCCGTGCCGCTGGCCGCCGCCAGCAGCCTGCCGCATCCGCCCGGCACGGTGCTGGCGGCCGACGCCGCCGGCATCATCATCGCCTGCGGCGAGGGCAGCGCACTGCAGGTCACCGAGCTGCAGAAGCCGGGCGGGCGCCGCCAGCCGGCGCAGCAGTTCCTGCAGGCCCTGCCGCTGCCGCCGGGCACGCGCTGCGCGGTACCCGGCAACGGCGCCGCGCAGGCATGATCGGACGGGCCTTGGCCGCACATGGCGGCATAAGTGCCGGCGGCACCGCCCCGGCCGGCGCAAGCGGCCACGGCTCCCCCCTGAAACCGTTGAACAGCCGTTGAACAGCCGTTGAATTTTCGGGTATCGCCCCCTATCTAACGGTCATCGCGTCCGCTTTCCCCCGGGACGCGACTCACGATTACACGGAGATCACCGCAATGTTCAACTGGGTCAAGACCTTCATGCTGATGGCGGCCATCACGGCGCTGTTCATCGTCATCGGCGGCATGATCGGCGGGCGCAGCGGCATGATGATGGCGCTGCTGCTTGCGCTGGGCATGAACTTCTTCTCCTACTGGTTCTCGGACAAGATGGTCCTGCGCATGTACAACGCGCAGGAAGTCGACGCCGGCAGCGCGCCGCAGTTCTACGGCATGGTGCAGGACCTGGCGCAGCGCGCCGGCCTGCCGATGCCGCGCGTGTACCTGATCAACGAAGACGCGCCCAACGCCTTTGCCACCGGCCGCAACCCGGAGCACGCCGCGGTGGCGGCCACCACCGGCATCCTGCGGGTGCTGTCCGAGCGCGAACTGCGCGGCGTGATGGCACATGAGCTGGCGCACGTGCGCCACCGCGACATCCTGACCTCGACCATCGCCGCCACCATGGCCGGTGCGATCTCGGCGCTGGCCAATATGGCAATGTTCTTCGGCGGCCGCGACGAGAACGGCAACCGCAGCAACCCGATCGCAAGCATTGCCGTGGCAATCCTGGCCCCGCTGGCGGCATCGCTGATCCAGATGGCAATCTCGCGCGCACGTGAATTCGAAGCCGACCGCGGCGGCGCCGAGATCAGCGGCGACCCGCAGGCACTGGCCAGCGCACTGGACAAGATCCACCGCTACGCCCAGGGCATCCCGTTCCAGGCGGCCGAAGAACACCCGGCCACGGCGCAGATGATGATCATGAACCCGCTCTCGGGCGGCGCCATCGCCAATTTGTTCTCGACCCACCCGGCCACCGAGGAGCGCATCGCGCGCCTGATGCAGATGGCCCAGACCGGCACCTATCCCGCCTGAGCGGCCGGAAATCCGGGGCAGGGCCCCCGCACAGGGTAAACTGCCCGCTGTTCCGCATGGACCGGCGGGCTTTTTTTTGTGCCCGCGCCGGCCTGCTTCCCGATTCCAACGCCTGATCCGCCGCCTGACCGATATGCGCCTGCCTCCCGATTCGCTTGCCTTCCAGATGCTTGGCGCCGCCGCCGCGGTGCGCGCCGTCAGCGAAGGCACAGCCTTGCCCCAGGCGATCGAGGACGCCGCCGCGCAACTGCGGCTGGACCGCGTGCAGGATGCCGCCACGCGCGGCGCGCTGCAGGACATCGCCTATCGCACCATGCGCCAGTTCGGCACGGCACGCGCACTGGTGACAAAGCTGGTCACGCGCCCGCCGGGCGCGCAGGTCGATTCGCTGCTGGCGGTGGCGCTGGCGCTGCTGCTGGAGCACGCACCGGGCCCGCGCGACAAGCAGGACGGCGCGGACGCCGGCCGCCCGGGCTACAGCACCTTCACCGTGGTCGACCAGGCAGTCAGCGCCGCCGCCTCCGAACCCAAGACTGCGCATGCGCGCGGCCTGGTCAACGCGGTGCTGCGCCGTTTCCTGCGCGAACGCAAGGCGCTGCTGGCCGAGGTCAACCGCGACGAGCAGGCGCGCTGGAACCTGCCGCCGTGGTGGCTGCGCATGCTGCGCGAGGCCTACCCGGACCAGTGGATGGCCCTGGCCGCCAGCGCCAATGTGCGCCCCCCGATGACGGTGCGCGTCAACACCGCGCGCGTGTCCGTGCAGCAGTACCAGACCGATCTTGCCAACGCCGGCCTGGCTGGCCATGTGGTCGGCCCGCAGGCCGTGCGCCTGGTGCGCGCGGTGCCGGTGACGCAGTTGCCGGGCTTTGCCGAAGGCGTGGTCTCGGTGCAGGATGCCGGCGCGCAGCTGGCCGCTCCGCTGCTCGAGGTGGCCGACGGCATGCGCGTGCTGGATGCCTGCGCGGCGCCCGGCGGCAAGACCGGGCACCTGCTGGAACTGGCCGATATTGAAGTCACCGCGGTGGAAAGCGACCCGCAGCGCACCACCCGCATCGCCGAGAACCTGGCGCGCCTGGGCAAGCAAGCGCGGATCGTGGTCGGCGATGCCAGCCGGCCCGCCGACTGGTGGGACGGCCAGCCCTTTGACCGCATCCTGGCCGACGTGCCGTGCTCGGCTTCGGGCATTGTGCGGCGCCATCCCGATATCCGCTGGCTGCGCCGCGAGACCGATATTGCCAAGCTCATCACCGAGCAGCGCCGCATCGTCTCGCAACTGTGGCCGCTGCTCAAACCGGGCGGCATCCTGGTCTATGTCACCTGTTCTATTTTCCCAACGGAAGGCGAGGAGCAGGCGCGCTGGTTTGGTGCACAGCTGGCAGATGCGATACGATTGCAGGCGCCGGGGCAGCTGCTGCCCGGCACCCATGCCACGCAAGCCGCCGGCGCCAATGGCGAAAAGGACACCACTGCCGGCACCAGCCTGCCGTCGGATCATGATGGCTTCTTCTACGCCCGCTTCCAGAAACGCGCCTGATCTGATCCGATGCTGAGCACGCCGCGCCTGTCAGACTTCCGCGTCATGGTGGACACGAACGTGGACGCTGCCGCGGACCGGGCGTGCCTGCATCTGCGCCCCGGCGGCGCGGGCAGGCGTGGCCTGCTGGCGCGGTGGTGGCTGGCACTGGTGCTGGCGCTCGCCTCGCTACTGTGGCTGCCGCCCGTCGCGCGCGCGCAGGTCATCGAGGCCACCGAGGCGCGCATCGAGTTCCAGGACGGCGGCTTCGAGCTCGCCGCCAGCTTCGACTTCGACCTGCCGCCCGCGCTGGAAGACGCGTTGCACAAGGGCATCTCCCTCTATTTCGCGGTCGACTTCCAGCTCTCGCGCTCGCGCTGGTACTGGTTCGACGACAAGCCGGTCAACACCACCCGCAGCGTGCGCCTGTCGTACCAGCCGCTGACGCGCCAGTACCGTGTCTCCACCGGCGGCCTGCAGTTGCCGTTCACGCGCCTGAAGGGCGCGCTGCAGTTCATCCAGCGCGTGCGCGGCTGGCGCGTGTTCGAGCGCAATGTGGTCAAGCCGGGCGAGACCTACCACGCGGAAGTGCGCATGCGGCTGGACCTGTCGCAACTGCCCAAGCCGTTCCAGATCAACGCCGTCAACACGCGTGAATGGAACCTGGCCTCCGACTGGCGGCGCTTCGCCTATACGGTGCCGACGGACCTGAACGCAGCGCCGCCACCCCCGCCGCCCGCAGCGCCGCCGCCGCCCGCGCCGGCCCCAGGGCCCGCATCGCCGGCGCTGCCGGCCTCGCCCGCCGTACCCGCGCCTGCGTCGGCGCCTGCCGCTGCCATTGACTCACGCGGCCTGACCATGCAGACGGTGTCGTACGGACTGTCGCCCGCACTGCTGCTGCAGCCCGCCTCGAGCCAGCCATGAACAACTCGCTGTGGGACAGCCGGTTCCGGCGCGTGCTGTACCGCGTCGTGGCCGGGATCATCGTCTTCCTGGCACTGGTGCTGGTGGGCCTGCTGGCCGGCGCATCGGCCAACACCGAATTCTTCGATCGCTATTTCACGCTGCTGTTCAAGGTGAACCTGGTGATCGGCGCCCTGCTGGTGCTGATCGTGGGTGCGCTGGCGCTGACGCTGTGGCTGCGCTATCGCCGCGGCAAGTTCGGCACGCGGCTGATGACCAAGCTCGCCGTGTTCTTCGGCGTGGTGGGCGTGCTGCCCGGCGTGCTGATCTACCTGGTATCGCTGCAGTTCGTCTCGCGCAGCATCGAGTCCTGGTTCGACGTGCGCGTGGAAACCGCGCTCGAGGCCGGCCTGAACCTGGGCCGCTCCACCATCGACAGCTCGCTCGCCGACCTGCAGGTCAAGGCACGCCTGATGGCCGAGCAGCTCGCCGGCGCCTCCGGCGTGGCCACCTCGCTGCAGCTGAACCGGCTGCGCGAGCAGTATGGCGTCCAGGAAGCCGCCATCTTCACCGGCAGCGGCCGCGTGCTGGCCACGGCGTCCAGCAACTACGCGTCGCTGGTGCCGGACCTGCCTTCGGGCGTGCTGGCCGAACAGGCACGGCTGGCCGGCGGCTACGCGGCGGTGGAGGGCGGCACCGACCCGTCGGGCGACGGCAGCCCGAGCCCCGAGCGCGTCGACAGCAGCCACCTGTACCGGCTGCGCGTGATCATTCCGCTGGGCGCCAGCCCGACCACGGCACAGGATGACGCGGCAGGCGGCAGCGCCCCGCGCGCGCTGGCCAAGCCGCCGCGCTGGGCCGGTTCCGGCCTGTCCGTCGAGCGCCGCCCGGAGGAATCGCCGTCGAGCGGCTTCGGCCTGGTTGGCGAGACCGTGCGCGAAGAGCGTTACCTGCAGGTGCTGCACCCGGTGCCGGCGGTGCTCGCGCGCAATGCCGACGAGGTCCAGCGCGCATACCAGGAATACCAGGAGAAGGCGCTGGGCCGCACCGGCCTGCGCAAGATGTATATCGGCACGCTGACGCTGACGCTGTTCCTGGCCGTGTTCATCGCGGTGATGCTGGCGCTGCTGCTGGGCGGGCAATTGGCGCGGCCGCTGCTGATGCTGCTGCAGGGGACCAAGGAAGTGGCCGAGGGCGACCTCTCGCCCAAGCGCGAACTGAAAAGCCGCGACGAGCTCGGCATGCTCACGCAGCAGTTCAACCAGATGACGCGCCAGCTGGCCGAGGCGCGGCTGGCGGTGGAAGAGAACCGCACCGCGCTCGAGCAATCGAAGGCCTACCTGGAAAGCGTGCTGCAGAACCTGACCGCCGGCGTGCTGGTGTTCGACCGCCGCTTCGTGCTGATTACCGCCAATCCGGGCGCGGAGCGCATCTTCCGCCAGCCGTTCGGCGCGGTGCTGGGCCTGCCGGTTGAGCAGATCCCTGGCATGGGGCCGTTCGGCGAGATCGTGCGCCAGGCCTTCTCGGACCAGAACACCAGCGAGGTGCTGGGCGGCGCCGAGCACTGGCAGAAGCAGATCGAGCTGCCGCAGGGCGAGGAACAGCCGCTTACGCTGCTGGTGCGCGGCGCACGCCTGCCCGGCGGCGAGCGCGATGAGCCCGGCTACGTGATCGTCTTCGACGATATCTCCGATGTGATTTCCGCTCAACGCTCGGTGGCCTGGGGCGAGGTGGCCAGGCGCCTTGCGCACGAGATCAAGAACCCGCTGACGCCGATCCAGCTCTCGGCCGAGCGCCTGCAGATGAAGCTCTCGCCCAAGCTCGAAGGCACCGACGCCGATGTGCTCAAGCGTGGCGCCGCCACCATCGTCAACCAGGTGGCCGCGATGAAGCGCATGGTCGATGACTTCCGCGACTACGCGCGCACACCGCCCGCGGTGCTGCAGTCGCTGCAGCTCAACAGCCTGGTGGCGGAAGTGCTGCACCTGTATGGCATCGATGATCCCGCAGTGCACGAGCATCCGGTGATTCATCCGACGCTGGGCACGGCGCTGCCCGAGATCAAGGGCGATCCGACGCAGTTGCGCCAGGTCATCCACAACCTGTTGCAGAACGCACAGGATGCCGCCACCGAGAACGTCGCGGCCGGTAGGGCGGCGCCCCATATCACTCTGAACACCGAGACTGTAGAATACAAAGATTCTGCCGGCGAAAACCGGCAGGCCGTCAAGCTCACCATTGCGGACAATGGTCCCGGTTTTGCGCCACGAATCCTGAGCCGTGCGTTCGAGCCCTACGTGACCACGAAAGCCAAGGGCACGGGCCTGGGGCTCGCGATGGTAAAGAAGATCATTGACGAACACGGCGCGCGAATCGAGATGCGCAATCGCATGGAAGGTGCGGAGATCGTCGGTGCACAGATCTCGATCCTGTTCGTTAAACTGACATAGTCAACAATGGCGTCCGGTCCCGGAACGCTGCGGTGGGGTTAAGAGGGGAAGTATGGCAACGATCCTCGTAGTCGATGACGAAATGGGAATCCGGGAGCTGCTCTCGGAGATCCTCAGCGACGAAGGCCACGTGGTTGAACTCGCGGAGAACGCGCTGCAAGCGCGCGAATACCGCGCAGCGGGTACGCCCGACCTCGTGCTGCTCGATATCTGGATGCCCGATACCGATGGCGTGACCCTGCTCAAGGAATGGTCCGCGCAGGGACAGCTGACGATGCCCGTCATCATGATGTCGGGCCACGCCACCATCGATACGGCGGTCGAGGCGACCAAGATCGGCGCGCTCAATTTCCTTGAGAAGCCGATCGCACTGCAGAAGCTGCTGTCCGCGGTCGAGCAGGGCCTGGCCCGCGGCATCGAACGCCCGCGCAGCAGCTCGGCCACCACCGCCGCGCCCGCCACGGCACCGTCTGCCGAACCCGGTTCGTCAGAGATCGTGCCCGAGGCCACCGCCGAGGCCGCCGCCAACGGCAGCCCCGCGCGCGTGCCCGAGGCCGAGATGCAGTTCTCCTTCGACATGCCGCTGCGCGAAGCGCGCGACCTGTTCGAGCGCGCCTACTTCGAATACCACCTGCTGCGCGAACACGGCAGCATGACCCGCGTGGCCGAGAAGACCGGGCTGGAGCGCACCCACCTGTACCGCAAGCTCAAGCAGCTCGGCGTCGAACTGGGCCGCAACAAGCCCGAGCCGGCCGAGCAATGAGGCTGTGACGCACATGACGCTTGACTGACCAAAAAAGTCCAGTTATAGTTTCGCTTCTTTGGCCCGGTAGCTCAGTCGGTAGAGCAGAGGATTGAAAATCCTTGTGTCGGCGGTTCGATTCCGTCCCAGGCCACCAGAACAAGAAAAGCCCGGCTCCCGCAGCCGGGCTTTTTGCATTGGGGCGCAGTGTCATAAACGCATCCGGACTCACGTCCCCGTCCTGTCGCCGCAACGGCGTACACATCCCGGCTCAACGCCAGCAACGCGCAACAGCCAACCCAGAAGTAAATATCTTCTACTTGGCAGCCGATCTATGTATCTCTACGATGCCCTGATGCGCTGCCGCCCGGCGGCGCGGACCGAGCCGGCCAAGCCGCACCCATAACGCGGACACCCGGTCCAGGGCTTACTTTCTTACCGGGGGGTCTGATGGATACGTTGATCGGGACAAACAACCGCTGGCCGCCGCAGACTGCGGGCGACGAGCGCGGGTTGTGGAAGAGCACCATGGCCGCGGCCAGCCACGCGCTGGGAGCGGCGGGGCGGGTGCAGCAGGCGGTCTCGCAAACGCTGAAGCTGCAGCACAAGATCCGCGCGCTGCGCGACGAGCTGCACCAGATGGAGGCCGAGCGCGACGTCTACCGCGAGCTGCATGCGCGCACGGTCGAAGAGCTGCACCAGGCAATCGACCGCAGCCCGGCAGAGATCCGGCGGCTGCGCGCAGAGACCGAGGCCATGCAGGTGCGCCACCGCGCCTACAAGCTGCTGGTGCAGCACTACATGCGCCTGGGCGCGCCGATCGATCCCGCGGCCTTTGCCGAGCAGCGCAGCCGCGTGCAGCAGCACATCCTGTTCCAGCGCCGCAAGGGCATTCCGGTGGCACAGATCCGCGTCGAGGACATCGCGTTCCTGCTGCGCTGAGGCGCCTTGCGGCGGTGAAGCCATTCCCATTGTCGCGATAAGCCAGGCTGCACTAACATGGCGGCAGCGAAGCATCCCGCGCTCGCATCCAACACTGCCAGGCCGCCATGTTCGACATCCAGAACTACACCAGCTTCGTGCTCGCCATCCTGGTGTTCCAGCTGATCCCCGGGCCGGGCACGATCGCCATTCTCAACGCCACCGCGCGCAATGGCGTGGCGGCCGGCATGGGAGCGCTCTGCGGCACGCTGCTGGGCGACCTCGTGTACATGCTCGCCGCGGTGGCGGGACTGGCGGCGGTGATGCAGGCCAATCCGCTTTTGTTCCACGGCTTGCAATGGTTCGGTGCCGCGTACCTGTGCTGGATGGGTGTGCAGCTGCTGCGTACGCGCTTTGCCACGGACGCCGGCGCGCCCGAGCCGCGCAAGTCTGCGCGCGTATACCTGCGCCAGGGCTTCACGGTGAGCCTGACCAACCCCAAGGTGGTGCTGTTCTTTGTCGCGTTCTTCCCGCTGTTCCTGCGCCCGGATGCGTCGCCGGCCACGCTGGCGGCGATGATGGCCCACGTCACGGTGCTCAGCCTTGCCTACCAGGCAGCGCTGGTGCTGGCGGGCAACGCAGTGGCCAGCCGGCTGCGGGCGCTGCCGTTCGCGCGCACGCTGGCAACGCGACTGGCCGGGATCGCGCTGGTCGGCTTCGGCCTGCGGCTGGCGGCCAGCAACCGGTAACGGCCCGCGGCCAGGGCGGCGATTCGATACCGCGCGTCTGCACACAACAAAGCGGCCACGCATTGACGCGCTCCATGCGCGAGCGGAACACTGTCGCGTCCGCGCTCACCGCGTGCGCGCGGGCTTGCTACTGAACCGCCACCGTTCGAGGCGTCGTCTCAGGCGACGTTGTCCATCTTGCCGCTGCACGTTTTCCTTACTGCCTTTGCCGCGATCTCGCGGCCGCTCTCGTATCCCGTTCGTTGCTCCGCTTTATCGCTGCCGCGCGCCGTCAACGGAGCGCACCGATGAGTACGCTCGCACGCCGCCTGGTGGCCGAAGGCCTGGGCACGGCGCTGCTGGTGGCGATCGTGGTGGGCTCCGGCATCCGTGCCGAGCGCCTCGCCGCAGGCGACACCGCGCTGGCGCTGCTGGCCAATTCGCTGGCCACCGGGGCTGGGCTGGTGGCCTTGCTGGTGTCGCTGGGCCCGGTCTCGGGCGGGCATTTCAACCCGGTGGTGAGCCTGTCGGTGCTGCTGCAGGGCACGCTGCCGCCGCGCGATGCGCTGCGCTATGTGATGGTGCAGGTGGCGGGCGGCGTCTGCGGCGTGCTGGCCGCCCATGCGATGTTCGGCGAGCCGGCGCTGGCCTGGTCGGCGCAGAGCCGCACCGGCGCGGCGATGTGGTGGAGCGAGTGCGTGGCCACCTTCGGCCTGGTCGGCGTGGGCATCGGCACGCTGCGCAGCCGGCCGCAGCTGGTGCCGTTCGTGGTGGCAGGCTATATCACCGCGGGCTACTGGTTCACGTCGTCGACCTCGTTTGCCAACCCGGCACTGACCATCGCCTGCGCGCTGACCGATACCTTTACCGGGATCCGGCCGCAGGACGTGCCGGGCTTCGTGCTGGCCCAGATCGGCGGCGGGCTGGCTGCCACGCTGCTGTTCCACTGGCTGTGCCGCAAACCCGCTGCGGCCGCCACGGCGCAGGCCGACTGGCGCGCTGCGCCCGCCAGCGCCCCTACCAGCGCCGATTGAGCTGCACGCCGAAGATCGAGCCGCTCGCCTGCGAGGCCCACGCGTCGGCCGGCGCGGTGTAGCCGATGCCGTCGACGTCGCTGGCACGGCTATAGGTGTAGAAGGCGCGCAGGTTGGCATTGCCGGCCGACTTGCCCAGCGTCAGCGTGGGCGCCACGGTCAGCGCGGTGCGCTGGCCGCTGACGCCGAAGCCGGACGAGATCTGGTCGTGCGAGACCTCGAAGTTCAGGCGGAACTGGTTGCTGGCAACGTAGGCAGGACGCAAGCGCGTGGTGGTCCACTGCAGCGTGCCGACCGGCGACCGGTCGAACTGCAGGCTTTGCTCCACCGCGCCGCTCAGCCCTGAACGGCCCTTCCATTCCATCGATTCCGCCACGCGCGTGCGCGACAGCGCCGGTCCCATTCCGGTGTAGCCGGTCATGGCGGTGCGCGATCCCGATCCGAACTGCACCCCGAGCCGGTTGGTGCCGAACAGCACGCCCTTCTGCTCGTGCAACGCAGACGCCCACCATGCACCGCCGGGGTCTTCCACCAGCGGCTGCGCCTCCACCCGCGTGAAGCCGAGCTGGATCGAACCCTGTTCGTTGGTATTGATGGGCGCGGTGCGCAGCGAGTGGTAGCTGGGCAGGTTCTGGCCGTTCTGGTCGGCGCGCGCGGTGTACTGGTAGCTCAGGCCGATATCGCCGATCACCTTGGCGTTGTCGACGCCGAAGCGCATCGCCGTGGAATTGGGCGGCAGCAGGCCGGACGACAGCAGGAACGGCGCATTGTCGCGCCGGCCGGCCCACATGGTGGCGCCGTCCAGCACCGCCAGGCCGCTGACGGCGGTATAGAACTGCGGCACCAGGGCGTAGGGATCGATCGCCGCGGGGCGGCCATTGACCGTGGTGGCGTCGGTGCCGCGCGCCTGCGCGATCAGCATCACCTGCGCGCCGCCATCCAGGTCCAGCACCGATTCGCGGATCTTGACCTCGCCGGCGCTGCGGCAGGCCAGCCCGTTGCCGATACCGGTGGAAAGCGCGCCGCCGGGGCAGGCGCGCATGGTGGCCGGGCGTTCCTCGGCCGCGGCGCGGCCGCTGTAGCCGAGGCGCCACACGGAATCCCCGGCGGGGTCGTCGGCGGGCAGCTGCGAGTGCAGTACCGGCGGGGCGTCCGGCGGTGTGCCACCGGTGGTGCTGTCCGCCGGCTCGGCGGGCGCCTCGGCCTGGAACTGGCCGAGCCGGGGCGGGAACAGCACCAGTGGCGGCGGCGGCTGGGGTGGCGGTTCAGGCGGTCCGACGAAGCTCGGGTCGGCAGCGGGGCTGGTGCCGGCCAGGGTTGCCGGCGCGCTGCCGTCAGGCTGCACGCCGGGCTGGGCAGCCGGCTCGCCCGTGGTGCCTGGCGCCGGTGCCGCTGGCACGGTCACGCTGGCCGCAGGTGCCGCTTCGCCGGCGATCAGCGCCGCCAGCGGATCCTCCGTGCTTGCCGTGGCCGGCGTGGCAGCAGGCCCGGCGGCTAGCGCCGAACCAGCGGTCACCACCGGCGGCACCGCCGGGCGCGGTTCGATGCGGGGCGGCGGGGTGGTCGCGCTGGTCGTCGCATCCCCGGTCTGCGCGCACGCGACCAGGCCCCACGCGGCCAGCACGGCAAAACCGAGGCGGCGCAGGGGCAGGCCATCGCGTCCGGCAGGGCCGGGACAAAGCGGGATGGCGGGAATTCGACGGGAGACTGGCGGCAATTCGGACAGCAATTCAGTCAAGCAACAACGATGGCCGGAGCAGGCAAGGGCTCCGGAGGCGGGACTGTTTTTTATCAGCCGACCCATTTGACCGCAAGCCGGGTTACAAAATCCATCACACTGTGCGCCGTCTCACAATGCGAAAAACCCCGGGATATGGCGCGATTGACTAGCGAAAACCCGCACTTGCGCGATACCCCGTGGCGAAAGAGCCACCGCTATAATCGGCTGGCTTGTCTTTCGGGTAAGACAGCCCTTTGCCGTGGCCCGCGACCGGCGCCAGGCATGCAGGGCACGCCGCCGTGCCCGTTCGCAACAGGCACAGCGTTGCGCAAGCCGCTGTACCCCGGCGGCTGGTGCGTCACGGTCCGGCGCGCGGCATCATGCAAGCCGCGAGCCTGCATCCGAATCAATATCTATAAGAGGAGAAGTGGAGATGGAACGTCGTTCCTTTCTGTTGAAAGCGTCGGCCGTGGCCGCCACGGGGGCACTGGCCGCGTGCGGCAAGGGTGAAGAGAAGGCAGCACCTGCCGCCGCCAGCGGCCCGGCAGCGCCGGCCGTGGTCGGCAGCAACCCGGCCGTGGAATGGCGCCTGGCCTCGAGCTTCCCCAAGTCGCTCGACACCATCTACGGCGGTGCCGAGCTGCTGTCGGCCCGCGTCAAGGAACTGACCGACGGCAAGTTCAACATCAAGGTGTTTGCCGCCGGTGAAATCGTGCCGGGCCTGCAGGTGCTGGACGCGGTGCAGAACAACACCGTGCAGATCGGCCACACCGCCGGCTACTACTACTTCGGCAAGAACCCGACGCTGTGCTTTGACACCACCATCCCGTTCGGCCTGACCGCACGCCAGCAGAACGCCTGGATGATGCAGGGCAACGGCATGAAGCTGATGCGCGAGTTCTTCAAGGAATACAACGTCGTCAACTTCCTGGGCGGCAACACCAATGCACAGATGGGCGGCTGGTTCCGCAAGGAAATCAAGACCGTGGCCGACCTGCAGGGCCTGAAGTACCGCATCGCCGGCTTTGCCGGCGTGGTGCTGTCGCGCCTGGGCGTGGTGCCGCAGCAGATCGCCGGCGGCGACATCTACCCGGCGCTGGAAAAGGGCACCATCGACGCGGCCGAGTGGGTGGGCCCGTACGATGACGAGAAGCTGGGCTTCTACAAGGTGGCGCCGTACTACTACTACCCGGGCTGGTGGGAAGGCAGCGCGCAGCTGTCGTTCTACGCCTCGGCCACCGAGTACGAGAAGCTGCCGGCGCTGTACAAGCGCGCGCTGGAAACCGCCACCATCGAGGCGCACACCAACATGATGGCCAAGTACGACACGGTCAACCCGCAGGCGCTGGCGCGCCTGCTGGAAAACGGCGTCAAGCTGCGCCCGTTCTCCAAGGAGATCATGGAGGCCTGCTTCAAGGCGACCCAGGAATCCTACGCCGACGAAACCGCCAAGAACCCGTCGTTCAAGAAGATCTACGACGACTGGCGCGTGTTCCGCAACAACCAGGCCGCCTGGTTCAACGTGGCCGAACAGGGCTTCGCCCAGTTCAGCTTCGCGCGCAAGCTGTAAGCGGCACACTGCCCCGGCCGCCCCGGGGCCTGCCGCAAACCCCATGTTCCCTCGGGAGCATGGGGTTTTTTGTTGGCCACGGCAGGCGGGCGCCCGTCGGGCGGGGATCGCGCGGCGCCGGTAGAATCGCCGGCATCTACCGGAAATCCCTATGCAACTCGGCATTCTCTACGCCCTCCTGGCCTACGTCATCTGGGGGCTGCTCCCGCTCTATATCAAATCGCTGCCCGGCATTGCACCGCTGGAGATCCTGCTGCACCGGATGGTGTGGTCGCTGGTATTCCTCGGCCTGATCCTGACCTGGCGGCACCAGTGGGCGTGGCTGGGCCGGGTGCTCAGGGACCGGCGCCTGCTGCTGTCGTTCGGCGCCAGCGCGGCGCTGCTGTGCGCCAACTGGTTCCTCTACATCTGGGCGGTGTCGGCCAACCGCGTGGTCGATGCCAGCCTGGGCTACTTCATCAACCCGCTGTTCAGCGTGCTGCTGGGCGTGGTGTTCCTGCACGAGCGGCTGCGCCGGGTGCAATGGCTGTCGATCGCGGTAGCCGCGGCCGGGGTGGCCTGGCTGACGGTGGCGGCAGGCCAGCTGCCGTGGATCGCGCTGGGGCTGGCGGCCAGTTTCGGCGGCTATGGCCTGCTGCGCAAGACTGGCGCGCTGGGTGCGCTGGAAGGGCTGTCGCTGGAGACGCTGCTGCTGTTCCCGCTGGCCGCGGCGGCACTGGCCTGGCTGTTCGCCACCGGCCAGGACAGCTTCACCCACGCAGCGCCGGGTACGCAGTGGCTGCTGCTGCTGGCCGGGCCGGTCACGGCGGTGCCGCTGCTGTTCTTTGCGGCCGGCGCGCGGCGCATTCCGCTGTCGTTGCTGGGCCTGCTGCAGTACACCGGGCCGACGCTGCAGCTGCTGCTGGGCGTGTGGCTGTGGAACGAGCCGTTCCCGGCGCAGAAGCAGGTCGGCTACGCGCTGATCTGGCTGTCGCTGGCCTTGTATGCGGCCGAGGGGCTATGGATGAATGCGCGGCAGAAGCCCACTATCATCCAATCGATCAATGAAACCAACTAAAAATCAAGCCATTTCATTCGTCGCACGGATAACCAATACGGTGCCTGGCCACCATGTCCGCCCCGCCTGATGCCACTCCCTCGGTCCAGCGCAAGATCATCCATTGCGACTGCGACTGCTTCTACGCCTCGGTCGAGATGCGCGACGCCCCCTCGCTGCGCGGCCGCCCGATGGCCGTGGGCGGCTCGCCCGACCGGCGAGGGGTGATTGCCACCTGCAACTACGAAGCGCGCGCCTTCGGCGTGCGTTCGGCGATGCCGTCGGCACAGGCGCTCAAGCGTTGCCCGAACCTGCTGATCGTGCGCCCGGCGATGGACAAGTACCGCGAGGTCTCGCGCCGGATCTTCGCGATCTATCGCGAATACACCGCGCTGGTCGAACCGCTGTCGCTGGACGAGGCCTACCTGGACGTGAGCCTCTGCACCCGCCACGCCGGCAGCGCCACCCGCATCGCCGAGGAAATCCGCCAGCGTGTGCGCGATGAAGTGGGGGTGACGGTGTCGGCCGGGGTGGGGCCGAGCAAGTTCGTGGCCAAGATCGCCAGCGACTGGAACAAACCCGACGGACTGTTCGTGGTCAAGCCGGCGGCGGTCGATGGCTTTGTCGCCGCGCTGCCGGTGGAGCGCATCCACGGCGTGGGCAAGGTCACCGCGGCCAAGCTGCGGCGCCTGGGTGCCGAGACCTGCGGCGACCTGCGGCCGTGGTCGCCGGACCGGCTGCACCGCGAGTTCGGGGTCTTCGGGGCGCGGCTCTACAAGCTGTGCCGCGGCGTCGACGAGCGCGAGGTCACGCCCGAGCGCGAGCGCAAGTCGATCAGCGTGGAAGAGACCTATGCCAACGACCTGCCCGACCTGCAGGCCTGCATGGCCGAGCTGGAACCGCTGATCGCCATGCTCGAAGCCCGCATCGACCGGGCTCAGGCACACGACACCATCGACAAGCTGACCGTGAAGCTGCGCTTCTCTGACTTCCGCCAGACCACGGTGGAATGCCGCGGCCACGCGCCGGACCGCACCGTCTACGCGCGCCTGCTGGCCGAGGGCCATGCGCGCCGGGGCTTGCCGGTGCGGCTGCTGGGGGTGGGGGTAGGGACCAGCGACCGGGATACGTCGCAACTGGAACTGTTCGACTAATCGCATGATTATTCCCGCGAATAATCAACGCAAATAAAATCAGGACACCCTGATAAATCGCATCAATAAACCAGCTACTGCAGGTCGTTGCGCATCACCAGCAGCCACGGCATATGCGAATTGGTGACGCCGTCGAGCCGGCCCGAATCGCCCAGCTCGATCTCCTCCATCGACACCGACTGCTGGACATTGCCGCCGATGGCACGCACCACGCGCGTTGCCGGATCCACGCCGACCACGATGTCGCAATGCATGGGGGTGGTCCCGAAGCCGATTTCGGCGATGTCCTCGAGATAGCGGTCGCGCCCGCGCCCGGCGCAGATGATGTCGCCGGGCCTGGGCATGGCGGGCACGGGCTCGATATGGAAGGCTGGCCTGGGCAGGATGCCGTCGCGGGCATCGACCACGTACATCGAGTGCGACTGCCCGGTCAGGAACTGGCGCTCGTCCAGCCCCGCCTTGCGCAGCACCCATGAGATAAACACCGCCGACCAGGCCCAGGACCCCTGCGTCACCTGCCGGCACCCGGGCGCTTCGCCGACGATGCCCCAGTAGCGGCGCGCCAGCGAGCAGCCCAGGGGCGTGGCTTCCATGCCGGTGCCGTCCGGAAAGGACAGGCAGCTGGCGGCGGGTGGCGGATTGCCGTTGGTCTTGGATTCGGTGTCGGTGGTGGCGGCAGCGGGTGCCCCGGCCTCCGCGGGGGAAGCTGGCTGGGCCTCCGGGATCTCTGGCAGTGGCGCAGGCAGTTCCGGTGCGGGCACCGGGCTGTAGGTGACGCAGGAGGTGTCGTCCCGGCCCAGCCGCACCACCTGCCCGCCCCAGCGGGCCCATTCCTGCGTGGCGATCTCGACGATGCGTTCGCGCGGCGTGGCGCCCGGGCGCGTCACCGGCCTTTCGGTGTCGGGCAGGGCGCTCGCCTGCGGCCGCACCGGCTCGCTGACGGTGGTGCAGGCACTCAGCAGTGCCAGCGCCACGGCAACGCAGGCCGCGCGCATGGCGCCTGCAGCCTGTGGAGAAAGCTGTGGAACCGGCTGTGGAAAGCGCTGTGCATAACGCTGTGGAGATCTGCGGCGCGGCGGACGGGCAAGCATGGAGGCCCCATGTGGCACGGCACCCGGTCCGGCCTGTCACGGCCACGGCTGGACGCCTGTTGGAAGACTTCGCGCGCGATCGCCCCGATGGCGGATTCAGCGATGCGGCGGATACTGCAGAAAATCAGCTTACTGCTGTGGATAACGTCCCCCGCCTGGCGCTCGCCTGCACCCTCGGGCACCGGGCGGCGGCATGGCGGGGTCTGACAATTCGGGCCCTGCAGTGCAGCCCGTCAGGCTCACTGGTTGACAGCGTCCTTGAACTTCTGGCCAGCCTTGAACTTCACGGTCTTGGCTGCTTCGACCTTGATTTCTTCGCCGGTACGCGGGTTGCGCGCCATGCGCTCGCCACGCTCGCCCTTGCTGAACGTGCCAAAGCCGATGAGGCTCAGCGTTTCGCCCTTGGCCACGGCGTCCATGATGGCCGACAGGGTCACGTTCAGTGCCTGTTCCGCCTTGGACTTGGTCAGACCGTCCACCCCGGCTGCGATAGCGTCGATCAGTTCGGTTTTCGTCATGCTTCACTCCGTATCGAGTTGATAAAACACAGGCGTCCGCATGCCGGGCGGCCTGACTGGCACCGCTCCGGCAAAGACGCCGCGGGCCACATGATACCGTGTCGGACAAGGCGCACCGGGAACAGATTGTTACCTGGCAGTTTCCGCGAGGCCGCGCCAGGCTGGGCTTCGCGGCAAATCGACGCAGCTGGGTACAGCCATCGCAAGCGGCGGAAGGTGACGAAAGCGCCCTAAGCTGACAGGGCAGGGCACCCAAGCCGCGCAGGCGCGATGGCGCGCGGACCGGGTGCCTGTGCCCTCACCCATCCCTCACCAGAGGCTCTCAGAGGCCCTCTGCGCACGCCGAGGCGTATTGGACAGGCCTGGAGAGCCAGCGACGGCCAGAAGCGCTTGCAGACGCTCTGGCAGCCTCGGGAGGCACCGACTGCACTATGTTGCATGTTATCGGATCACCGGGCCTGACAGCGAACAGAGCAGCTATTCGGGGCATGCATGGCGCCTTGCAGGATCGGTTTACGGACCGGCTCCAGATACTGTCTGGCAGCGTATACGCGCAAGTCGGTGTGATTGGGCGTATACGCCCGAGGTATACGCCCAATCTTCAAACCCAAAACCACAAAGTTTCGCGCTATCGCGACGTTTACGGTCCCGGCCATTCGGATGATGCCTTGGGGGCATTCTGTTGCCGACGCCGTTGGTTCGTTCTTTCGGTTTACCTTTTTCTTTCATGTATACAAATAGTAGTAGTAAGTAAACACCCGCTCCTGCTGTGGAAAACCACGTAAACGTCTTTCGGTTCAACGGTTTACGTAAACGAGAAGTGGTCGTATCCAATGTTGGTCGAGGTGGATGACTCAGCCATCCGGAGGAGGCCAGTGCCGCAAGCCCTCCGACTTATGCCTGAGGCATCCCCATGCCAGCCCCAGGCAGCCCACATCCAATCCGCGTGCTTGTCCACAGTTCGAGGCGGGGTTATCCACACGCGGGGACGTAAACGGGCGGCGGCTGAGGCGGAAACGGGGTGCCGTATACGTGCCAATTGCAACCAAGGCGTATACGGTGAGGTCGCCGGAAGGGGTGTTACGTATACGTGTCACGGTTGCACCGGTATCATCCCCGCTCGCGCCGGAACGGCCGGCACAGCGGGCCACTCAGGCACAACAGGCGACGAGCACGGAAAGGCAAATGGCGGACAAGGCAAAGCGCAAGGCAGCGGACGAGGGCAAGAAGAAGACGGCGAGCGACCGGATCGAGGTGCGCCAGTCAGGCGTGCACGGCAAGGGGGTCTATGCGATCGGCCAGATCGCCGAAGGCGAACGCGTGATCGAGTACAAGGGCGAGCATATTTCGTGGAAGAAGGCGCTGGAGCGCCATCCGCACGATCCCAGCGATCCCAACCACACTTTCTACTTCAGCCTGGACGACGGCAGCGTGATCGACGCCAAGTACGGCGGCAACCGCGCGCGCTGGATCAACCACGCCTGCGAACCCAATTGCGAGGCGCGCGAGAAGAAGGGCCGCGTGTTTATCCACGCGCTGCGCGACATTGCCCAGGGCGAGGAGTTGTTCTACGACTACGGCCTGGTCATCGACGCGCGCTATACCGCCAAGCTGAAGAAGGAATTCGAGTGCCGCTGCGGCAGCCCGCAATGCCGCGGCACCATGCTGGCACCGAAGGAAAAGAAGAAGAAGGCCAAGTAAGGCGCGCGTCCCAACCCGCGCCGCCGCCAGCGCAGCGGCGGGTTCAGGCCACCGATCCTGGTGGTTCGCAGGGGATCCGGATCACGAAGCGCATGGTCGGCCGCCGTTCGGGCGCGCCGTCCGCGGCCGGTGCATCGCCGGCCGCACCTGGAACCGGCGGCACGTCCTCGATGCGGATGGTGCCCTGGTGCAGCGTCACGATCTCATGGACGATGGCCAGCCCCAGCCCGGCGCCGCCGCTGTGGGCCGCCCGCCCGCCGCCCGGCTCGGGGGCGCGGTCGCCGCGGAAGAAGCGCTTGAAGACTTCCTCGCGCCGCTGCGGCGGGATGCCGGGGCCGTTGTCTTCGACCATCACCACCGCCATGCCGCGGTGACCCATGGCCTCGCCGCCGGCGCGCACCGTGATGCGCCCGCCCGCGGGCACGTACTTCACCGCGTTGTCGATCAGGTTGGACAGGGCCTCGCGCATCAGCAGCCGGTTGCCGCGCACCACCGCGGGCGCGCTGCCGGTGAAGGTGGGGCCGGGCAGGATCTCGAAGCCCAGGTCGATGCGTTGCGCCAGCGCCTGCGGCACCCACTCGGCGCCGATCTCGAAGGCCAGCTCGGCCAGGTCGAAGTGTTCCACCGGCCCGAGACGCTCCAGCGACAGCCCCGGCTCGGCGCGCGCCAGCGACAGCAGCTGGTTGGACAGCCGTACCGCGCGGTCGGCGGCGGTCTGCACCTCGCGCAGCGCATGCCGGGCGACTTCCAGCGAATCGGCTTCCTGGGCCCGGTCGGCATGCAGCTTGACCGCGGTCAGCGGGGTGCGCAGCTGGTGCGCGGCATCGGCAATGAACTTGCGTTGCGCGTCGAGCGCGTCGCGCAGCCGCGCCAGCAGCGCATTGAGGCCGCGGATCAGCGGCGCCACCTCGGCCGGCACCTGGGTCTCGTCGAGCGCGGCGAGTGAACGGGCAGTCTGCCGGTTGAGCTTGTCGGCGAGGATCTGCAGCGGCACCAGCTCTTCCTTGAGCACGTGCGACAGGATCAGGCTGCCGACCAGCAGCAGCAGGATCAGCGGCACCGACACCGACAACAGGATCTCGTTGGCGGCGGTCTCGCGCCGGTCCAGCAGCTCCGCCACCTCCACCACGATCGGCCCGCGCGCGGGTTTGCCGGCCTCGCTGGTGCCGAGTTCGTCCACCGCGGCGCTGGGCAGCATCACCGGCAGCCGCACCGCGCGCACCTGGCGGCCGCTGAACCAGGCGTAGAACAGGCGCGCATCGTGCAGCGTGGTCTGGCCGGTGCCGTAGCCCAGCCAGGTGTCCATGCCGCCGATCAGCCCGTCGGGACCGTGGATGCGCCAGTAGATGCGGTCGGTGCCCTCGGCCTCGACCAGCGTCTGCGCGATCATCGGGATGTCCTGCTCCAGGCGCGGGCCGGCAATGCGGATCTGCTGGGCGATGTTGTTGGCCACGCCATACAGCGCGCGGTCGAACACCTGCGTGGTGTAGTGCGCCGCCAGCCAGTACGACAGCGAGCCGCTGGTCAGCACCAGTGCAAACAGCGGCGTGGCCAGTGCGCGCAGCAGGTGCGCGCGCAGGCTGATGTTGGAGCCGGGGCGGGAGGCCTGGCGCGTCGCCGCGGGCGCAGGGGTGTCGCCGGCGGCGTCAGCGGCGGCGGAAGCCGGGGGCACGTTCCGCGTTGCGATGCGGGAGGCCGTGCGCCAGGAAACCCGGGAGGAGGTGCGGGAGCGAGGCCACATTGCCGGCTAGGCCGAAAGGCAGGGCCGCGTGTCGGATAACCGCGGCGGCCGGAGCGGTTTCATTGTCCGGCGCGGATCTGCAGCAGGTAGCCGAAGCCGCGCACGGTGACGATCTCGACATCGCTGTCCTCGAGCTTCTTGCGCACGCGGTGCACATAGACCTCGATCGCGGTGTCGCCCACGGTGTCGCCGCCTTCGCCGGCGGGGTGGGCAAAGGTGGCCAGGTGGTCCTGCAGCTGCGCCTTGCTGACCACGCGGCCCTGGCGCTGCAGCAGCAGCTCCAGCACCGCGAACTCGCGCGGCGACAGCTCCAGCGGGCGGGCGTCGATAAACATGCGGCGGTCGTTGCCCGACAGCCGCAGGCGCCCCAGGCGCACGTCGCGCTCGGGGGCGGCCTCGCCGTGCTGGCTGCGGCGCAGCAGCACGCGCACGCGCGCTTCCAGCTCGGGCAGGGCGAACGGTTTGATCAGGTAGTCGTCGGCGCCGGCGTTCAGGCCCGAGAGCTTGTCTTCCAGCTCGTCGCGCGCGGTCAGGATGATGACCGGGGTGGTGCGGTTGCGGGCGCGGTAGCGCGCCAGCAGGGTCATGCCGTCGATGCCGGGCAGGCCCAGGTCCAGGATGACCAGGTCGTGCTGCTCGCGCAGCAGGTGTTCGGTGGCATAGACGCCGTCGTGGACGACGCGCATCTGGTGGCCAGCGCGGGACAGGCCGGCTTCGACGCCGCTGGCAATCTGGCGGTCGTCCTCGATCAGCAGGATACGCATGGCGGCAGTTCGGGCAGGAAGTTGGGCATGGCTGGAGGGAAGGCCTCTTGGCGCACACGGGAGGTGCGGGCCTGCCGCAGATTGTACTAGCCGCGGGCCTCCGCTTCCTTACGGATTGCCTACAGCGGCCCGATCCGGCGCTGCCGCCGCGCCCGCGCTTAGTCCGTCACCGCGTCGGCGGCGCGCTCGATGAAGTGGGCCAGGTCGATGTCGCGCTGGGTCAGGCCGTTGGCATCGTGCGTGGACAGCGTGATGTCGACGCGGTTGTAGACGTTGAACCATTCCGGGTGGTGGTCGGCTTTCTCGGCCTGGATCGCCACGCGCGTCATGAAGCCGAAGGCGGCATTGAAGTCATGGAAGGTGAAGCGCTTGAAGATCGCGTCGCGGTCCGGGACGGTGGCCCAGCCGGGCAGGTCTGCCAGCAGCGTGACACGGGCTTGCGGGGAAAGAGGGGTCATAAGGGGCTCGATCTGGTCGTAACGAAAACGAAGGCCGCAAATCAATGCGGACAGCCGGCCCGCCCGCGCCGTGGCGGCGGGCATGCCGGCATTGTTTCACAAAGCGGGAAGCGGGGCAGCGCGCCCCGGGTTTGCCGGCAAGGGGCCGGATCAGATGTCTTCGGTGTCGGCCCAGCCTTCACGGGTGCCGACATTGAGCACCTGGTCGCCCGGGGCCACGTCGCCCGCGCCCAGCGTCGGCTGCGCGCGCAGTTCTTCGTAGAGCGGCGCAAAGTCCGGCCGGGTGGCATCGAACAGCTGTTCGAAGCTGTCGATCACGAAGTAGGTCTTCTGGAAGGTGTCGATGCGGTAGCGCGTGCGCATGATGCGGCGCACATCGAAGCCGATCCGGTTGGGGCTGGCCGAATCCAGGCTGTAGATCGACTCGCCCTGGCTCGACAGGATGCCCGCGCCGTAGATGCGCAGGCCCTGCGGCGTGCGGATCAGGCCGAATTCAACCGTGTACCAGTACAGCCGCGACAGCATGTCCAGCGCGCCGAGCCCGTTCGCCTTCAGGCCGCCCTTGCCGTAGGCCTCCATATAGTCGGCAAAGACCGGGTTGATCAGCAGCGGCACGTGGCCGAACACGTCGTGGAAGCAGTCCGGCTCCTGCAGGTAGTCCAGCTGCTCGGGCTTGCGCATCCACCAGCTGGCCGGGAAGCGGCGGTTGGCCAGGTGTTCGAAGAACACCTGGTCCGGCACCAGGCCGGGAACGGCCACGACCTGCCAGCCGGTGGCGCGCATCAGGGTTTCATTGAGCTGGTCGAAATCGGGGACGCGGTCCTTGTCCATGCCCAGCGTGGCCAGGCCCTGCAGGAATTCATCGCTGACACGGCCCTGCAGCATCGCGGCCTGGCGTTCGTACAGCTTGCGCCAGATGGCGTGGTCGGTGCTGGTGTAGCGGTGCACCGGCTGGGCGATGGTGAAGTCGGGGCGCAGTTCCTGGCCGGACAGCAGGCCGGCGTCGAACTGTTCCTTGAGCTTGTCGGTCAGGGTGCCCTGGAAGGCGCCGGGGGCTTCGGTGGCCGTGGCGATGGACATGGTGCGCGTCTCCTTGTAATGCGTGCTTGCTGCATCGGCGGCAGCATGAATGCGGATTTACTGCGTAGTTTAGACAGCCAGGCGCGCAGAATGGCCGCAAAATCCGCTTGTTTTGGTGCGGCGGCGCATATAATGTGCATCGTTCAAATAAAGAGTGCGGGATTTGTGTATGACTGCCTCCGGCGTCTCCCTGGACCCCTTCGACCTCGCGCTGCTGGCCGTCCTGCAGGCCGACGGCCGCACCACCCACCAGCAGCTGGCCGAACGCGTGCACCTGTCGCCCAGCCAGGTCGGGCGCCGGCTGGCGCGGCTGGAAGCCGACGGCGTCATCACCGGCTACCGCGTCAACCTGTCATCGCAGGCGCTGGGCCTGGGGGTGATGGTCTTTATCAGCGTCAAGCTGGCCCACCATGCCGACACCATCATCGAACGCTTCCGCGAAGAGATCCTGCTGCTGGAAGAGGTGCAGGAGTGCTATTCGGTGGCCGGCGAGGCTGACTACCTGATCCGCGTGGTCGTGCCCGACCTGCCCACGCTGGCCGAATTCACCATGAAGCGGCTGATGCGCGTGCCCGGCGTGGAAAGCGTGCGTTCGAATATCGTCCTGACCGCGATCAAGTGCGACGGGCCGCTGCCGCTGTCGCACCTGCGCTGAATCTTTTCCTGCGGCGCGTTGCAGGTTTGCGTGCCGGTCTTGCGCTCCTGTGGCGTGCGTGTCACCCTCGCCAGGTGCCGCAAACGTGGCGGGAACGGAGGATGGCAGGATGAAGGGAATCGTCGCCCGAGCCGATCGGGGTCTTGGCAGGATGCCAACGCAATTGCATGCGCGGCGCGCAGTCCTGGCCCTGGTGGCCACGCTTGGAATCCTGGCAGCGGGCGGCGCGCAGGCCGCGCAGGTGACGCGCTTCTCCCCTGAAGGCACGGTCGGGCAGGTGCGGCAGGTGGCGATCCGCTTCGACGAGGCCATGGTGCCGATGGGCGACGTCCAGGCCACCGCGCCCGCGGCGGTTTCCTGCACCGGTGCCGGCACCGGCGGGCAGGCCCGCTGGATCGATGCGAAGAACTGGGTCTATGACTTTGCCAGCGACCTGCCGCCGGGGGTGCGCTGCACCGTGCGCATGCGCACCGGCCTGCGCAGCGTGGCCGGCACCGCCTATGCCGGCAAGCCGGAGTACCGGTTCGAGACCGGGGGCCCGACGGTCGTGTCCAGCCGGCCTTCGGGCGGCGAGATCGAGGAAGATCAGGTCTTTGCGCTGCGCTTCAATGGCGCCGCCACCGCGGCCTCGGTGCGCGAGCACGCCTGGTGCCAGGCGCAGGGGCTGGGCGAGCGCATCCCGGTGCGCTTGCTTGCCGGCAAGGAGCGTGATGCCGTGCTCGACGCCATCCACTGGGAACGCATCGCCAGGCAGGCGCCCGATGCCGTGCACCTGCTTGCCTGCCAGCAGCGGCTGCCGGCCGCGGCGCGGGTGCAACTGGTGCTGGGCGCGGGCATTGCCACGCCGTCCGGCGTGGCCACGCGCGACGAGCGCCGCTTTGACTACACCGTGCGCGAACCCTTCACCGCCAGCTTCAGCTGCGAGCGTGAACACGCGCAGTCGCCGTGCACGCCGCTGCGGCCGATGTCGGTCAGCTTCTCCTCGCCGGTGCCGCGCAAGCTGGCCGAGAGTGTGGTGCTGAAGACGCCGTCCGGCCCGCGCGCGCCGCAGTTCGATCCCGACCTGGCGCCGGACGCCAGCGTCAGCGCGCTGACCTTTGCCGCGCCGTTCGCGGAGAAGGCCCAGTTCACCATCGAAGTGCCGCGCAACCTGAAGGACGACAGCGGCCGCACGCTGGCCAATGCCGACCTGTTCCCGCTCAAGGTGGCCACCGCATCGATGCCGCCGCTGGCCAAGTTTGCCGCGGCGCCGTTTGGCGTGGTGGAACGCTTCGGCGAGCTGCCGCGCGGCAAGGCGCCGGCCGACTACCCGCCGCTGCTGCCGGTGACGCTGCGCAACGTCGAGGCCGACCTCGCCGTGCGCGGCGTGCAGGCCAGGGCCGGCACCGTGATGAAGCTGCGCGTGGACGACGACACGGCCGTGATGCAATGGTTTGGCCTGGTGCGCCGCATGCATGAGGCCAGCTATACCCGGGCCGAGCTCGACGCCGTGCTGGCGGGCCGATCCCCGTATCGCGTCAACAACCCGCGCAATGCGGTGTCGATCGAGACGCGCTCGGTGTCTCTGCTGGATCGCGCCCCCGGCGTGCAGAAGCTGGCCGTGCCCAAGCCTTCGGGCGATGCGCCGCGGCCGTTCGAGGTGATGGGCATCCCGCTGCCGGAACCGGGCTTCCATGTGGTGGAGATCGCCTCGCCGATGCTGGGCGAGTCGCTGCTGGGCAAGCGCGCGCCGATGTACGTGCGCACCGCGGCGCTGGTTACCAACCTGGGCGTGCATTTCAAGCTGGGCCGCAGCGCTGGCAATGAAGACGACGGCAGCCGCAGCGGGCTGGCCTGGGTCACCACGCTGGATGACGGCAAGCCGGTTGCCGATGCCGCCGTGGCGGTGCGCGACTGCAGCGGCCGCCTGCTGGGCGAAGGGCGTACCGATGCCAGCGGCGTGGTGCGTTTTGCCAGGCTGGCTGCCGCGCCCGAGAGCGCCTGCGAGCAGAACGGGCTGTCGGGATATTTCGTCTCGGCGCGCATCGCCGCCGGCCACCCGCAGGCACGCGGCAAGGCCGACATGGCCTTCGTGATGTCGGACTGGAACCGCGGCATCGAGAGCTGGCGCTTCAATGTGCCGACCGACACCAGCACCGCACCCACGGTGCGCGCCCACACCATCTTCGACCGCACGCTGCTGCGCGCCGGCGAGACCGTGTCGATGAAGCACCTGATCCGTGCCGAGACCGCGCAGGGTTTTGCCCTGCCGCCGGCCAGCCGCCCGTTGCCCACGCGCGTGGTGATCCGCCATGAAGGCAGCGGCCAGACCTACGAGCTGCCGCTGCAATGGCGCCAGACCGCGACCGGCGGGCGCAGCGCGGAGAGCACCTTCCAGGTGCCGGCGGCGGCCAAGCTGGGGGTCTACAGCGTCGAGCTGGAAACGCAGAAGGGCGAAGGCGCAGCGCAGGACAATGGTGGCGCGCGCAGCTACACCAGCGGCAGTTTCCGGGTCGAGGCATTCCGCCTGCCGGTACTGGCCGGCACGCTGCAGGTGGCAGGCAAGGCGGGGGCCGTGGTGGCGCCTGCCGAACTGCCGGTCGGCGTGGAGATCCACTACCTCTCCGGCGGCGGTGCGGCCGGGCTGCCCGTGCGCGTGTCCGCGCTGCTGCGCGACAAATACGTCAGCTTCCCCGGCTATGACGAGTTCTCGTTCAACCCGCCGCGCGCGCAGCGCGAAAGCGCCAGCGGCGACGAGGAGATGGATGAGGACGGGCAGGGCGATGCCAGTGCCGACAGCCAGAAGCTGGTCGCCGACAAGCTGCCGGTGACGCTCGACAAGAACGGCAACGGCACCGTCACGCTGCGCAAGCTGCCCAAGATTGAAGCCCCGCGCGACCTGCTGCTCGAAGCCGGCTTTGCCGACCCCAACGGCGAGATCCAGACGCTGCGCCAGACCGTGCCGGTGTGGCCGGCGGCGGTGGTGGCCGGCATCCGCACCGATGGCTGGGTCTCGGTCAAGCAGAAGCTGGCCGTGCACGGCGTGGTGCTGGACGTCAACGGCAAGCCGGTGGCGGATGCGCCGGTCAAGATCAACGCGCGGGCACGCATCACCACCTCGGCGCGCAAGCGCGTGGTGGGCGGCTTCTACCGCTATGACAACCGCTCCGAGACGCGCGACCTCGGCACCGTGTGCGAGACCCGCACCGATGCGCAAGGCCGTGCGCGCTGCGACGTGGCGCTGGAGCAGGCCGGCCAGATCGAACTGGTGGCGAGCGCGCGCGACAAGGACGGACGCACCGCGCAGGCGGCCTCGACGGTCTGGGTCACGCGCCAGGGCGAGCTCTGGTTCGGCGGCGAGAACCATGACCGCATCGACCTGCTGCCGGAGAAGAAGTCCTACGCGCCGGGCGAGACCGCGGTGTTCCAGGTGCGCATGCCGTTCCGCCATGCCACCGCGCTGGTCGCGGTGGAGCGCGAGGGCATCTACCAGACCCAGGTGGTGGAGCTGCACGGCAGCGATCCCACCGTGCGCGTGCATGTGAAGCCGGAGTGGGGGCCCAACGTCTACGTGTCGGTGCTGGCCTTGCGCGGGCGCCTGCATGAGGTGCCCTGGTATTCGTTCTTCACCTGGGGCTGGCGCCAGCCGGGCGAGTGGTGGCGCGCGTTCCGCAGCGAGGGCCGCGAATATGCCGCGCCGACCGCGCTGGTGGACTTGTCCAAGCCGGCCTTCCGGCTGGGGCTGGCCGAGATCCGCGTCGGCAATGCGGGCCACCGGCTCGACGTTACCGTGACGCCGGACAAGGCCAGCTATCCGGTGCGCGGCAAGGCGCGCGTGGCGATCCAGGTGAAGCTGCCCGACGGCAAGCCCGCCGCCAACGGCGAAGTGGCCCTGGCCGCGGTGGACCAGGCCTTGCTGGAACTGATGCCCAACACCAGCTGGGATCTGCTCGATGCGATGCTGCAGCGGCGCGGCTACGGCGTGGAAACGTCGACCGCGCAGATGGAGATCATCGGGCGCCGCCACTACGGGCGCAAGGCGGTGCCGGCGGGCGGCGGCGGCGGCAAGAGCCCCACGCGCGAGCTGTTCGACACGCTGCTGGTATGGAACCCGCGCGTGCAGCTCGACGCCGAGGGCCGCGCCAGCATCGAGGTGCCGCTCAACGATTCGCTGACCAGCTTCCGCATCGTCGCGGTGGCGGACCTTGGCCTCGGCCGCTTCGGCACGGGCAGCGCCACCATCGCCGCCACGCAGGACCTGCAGGTGATTTCCGGCCTGCCGCTGCTGGTGCGCGAGGACGACCGCTACCGCGCCATGTTTACGCTGCGCAATACCACCAAGCGCGCGATGACGGTGCAGGCCAGCGCGCGCGGCACGCTGCTCGGCAATGAGGCCAGCCTGCCGGCGCAGACCGTGCAGGTCCCCGCCGGCGAAGCGCGCGAGATTGGCTGGGACGTGACCGCGCCCGCGCTGCTGGCGTACTCGCGCAGCGGCACGGTGATGTGGGAAGTGCAGGCGAGCGAGCAGGGCACGGGTGGGGCGGCCGACCGCATCAAGGTGTCGCAGCAGATCGTGCCGGCGGTGCCGGTGACAGTGCAGCAGGCCACGCTGGCGCAGGTGTCGCCGTCGCTGTCGGTGCCGCTCAAGGCGCCGCCGGGCGCGCTGGCGGATCCTGCGGGCAAGGTGCGCGGGGGGCTGCAGGTGAACTTCCAGTCGTCGCTGGCGGGCGGTATGCCGGGCGTGCGCGAGTGGTTCCGCAACTACCCGTTCACCTGCCTGGAGCAGCGCGCATCGAAGGCCATCGGCCTGAACGACACCGCCGCGTGGGACGCGCTGATGACGCAGCTGCCGTCCTACCTCGATGCCAACGGGCTGGCCTCGTACTTCCCGCTGAACGCCGACGGCGACTTTGGCAGCGAAGTGCTGACCGCCTACCTGCTGGCGGTCACCGACGAGGCCGCGCGCGTCGGGCTGGCGCTGCGCATCCCCGACGCGCAGCGCACGCAGATGGAGCGCGGGCTGACCGACTTCGTCGAAGGCCGCATCCGCCGCGACAGCTGGGCGCCGGTGGCCGGCACGCAGTACCTGGAGGCGCGCAAGCTGGCAGCGCTCGAGGCGCTGTCGCGCACCGGCCATGCGCAGGCGCGCATGCTGGGGTCGATCCAGATCCTGCCGGCGCAGTGGCCGACCTCGGCGCTGCTGGACTGGACCCTGCTGCTCACGCGCATGCAGGACATCCCGCAGCGCGAGCAACGCCTGGCCGAGGCGCAGCAGCTGCTGCGCTCGCGCCTGACGGTGCAGGGCACGCGCCTGGCGTTCTCCACCGAGCGCAACGACAACTGGTGGTGGATGATGGCCGGCGGCGACACCAATGCCGCGCGCCTGCTGGCGCTGGCGTCGGAACTGCCGGGCTGGAAGGAAGATGCGCCGCAACTGGCCACCGGGCTGCTGGGCCGGCAGGTGCATGGTGCCTGGGGCACCACCACTGCCAACGCGTGGGGCATGCTGGCGGTGACGCGCTTCTCGCAGGCGTTCGAGAAGACACCGGTGGCGGGCACCACGCGGGCGAGCGTGAGCAATGCGGCCGACGCCTCGCGCAGTTTCGACTGGGCGCGCGCGCAGCGCACCGACGGCGTGGCCGAGGGCAGCGTCGAGCTGCCGTGGCCGACCGGCGCCGACGGCGGCACGCTGCAGGTGGAGCACGCCGGCGCCGGCCATCCGTGGGCCACGGTGCAGGCGCTGGCGGCGGTGCCGGTGACCGCGCCGCTGGCCGCGGGCTACCGCATCAAGCGCACCGTGACCCCGCAGGAGCAGGCGGTGCAGGGCAAGTGGTCGCGCGGCGATGTGTACCGCGTCAAGCTGGAGATCGATGCGCAGGCCGACATGACCTGGGTGGTGGTCAGCGATCCGGTGCCTGCCGGCGCCACCATCCTCGGCAGCGGCCTGGGCCGTGACTCCGCGATCGCCACGCGCGGCGAGCAGCGCAAGGGCGCGGCCTGGCCGGCCTACACCGAGCGCACGCCGCAGGCCTACCGCGAGTACTTCGGCTACCTGCCCAAGGGCACGGTATCGGTCGAATACACGGTGCGGCTGAACAACGCCGGCGACTTCGCGCTGCCGCCCACGCGCGTGGAAGCGATGTACGCGCCCGACGTGTTCGGCGTGGCGCCCAATGCGCGGCTGGCGGTGGGGGCGCGCCCATGAGCTGGCTGTCGATGATGATGCCGGCACGCGTGCGCGAGTGGTGGCTCGCGGGCACGCTGGCCGGCATCATCTACGGCGCGCTGCTGGTGCAGGTGGCGATCGAGCTGCCTGAAGGCGCGCCGCTGACCGGGCATATCGCCATGCAGCCCGCGTGGAAGACCGCGATGGCGCTGCTGCTGGCACGCGCCGCGTGGTTCCACCGGCCGCTGGTTGAGCGCCGCTGGCTGGTCACTGCGCTGCTGTTCTCGGCCCTGGGCGACCTCCTGCTGGCGCTGCCGACGCTGACGTTTTCGTTCATGGGCGGGCTTGGCGCCTTCCTGCTCGCGCACCTGGCCTACCTGCGCGTGCTGGTGCCGCTGGCGGGCGACACGCGCCCGCACCGGCTGATTGCGTGCGGCGCCATGCTGGGCGTGGCGGGCACCATGCTGGGCCGCTTCTGGCCCAATATGGGCCCGCTGACGGTGCCGGTGGCGGTATACGTGGGCGTGCTGGCGGCGATGGCCTGCAGCGCGCTGGTGGCGCGCCTGCCCACGCCGCTGGCGGCGCTGGGGGCGCTGTGTTTTGCCGCATCGGACATGATGATCGGCATCGCGCGCTTCCTGGTGCCGTTCGAATCCTTCCAGCTTGGCATCTGGTGGACCTACGCCGCGGCACAGGTGCTGCTGGTGGCGGGCATCGTGGCGGGACGCGAGCAGGCATGAAGCAGCGCTGTATTCGCATGGTGCTGGTGACGGCGTTGATCTGGTCCGCGCCGGCCATGGCCCTGCCGTCCTTCGAGCAAGTCCGTACCGACTGGCGCAGTGCCGACGTGGTGGTGCTGGACCGCCACGGCGATACCGTGGGCCGCGTGCGCGACGACTTCCGCGCGCGCCGCGGCGACTGGGTCGCGCTGGCCGATACCTCGCCCGCGCTGCGCACTGCCATCGTGCTGTCGGAGGACCGGCGCTTCTATGCCCACAGCGGGGTCGACTGGCAGGGCGTGGCGGCCGCGGCCTGGGCCAACCTGTGGAACACACGCACGCGCGGCGCCTCGACGCTGACCATGCAGCTGGCGGGCCTGCTCGATGAGGACCTGCGCCGGCCGGGCGCTCCGGGGCAGGGCCGCAGCTTGACGCAGAAGCTGGGGCAGGCCGCCGGTGCGGCGGCGCTGGAGCGCAGCTGGAGCAAGGACCAGATCCTGGAGGGCTACCTGAACCTGGTGCCGTTCCGCGGCGAGCTGGTGGGCCTGTCGGCGATGTCGCAGGTGCTGTTCGGCAAGTACCCCGAAGGGCTCAACGCGAGGGAATCGGCCCTGGCGGTGGCGCTGGTGCGCGCGCCCAATGCCAAGGCCGCCCAGGTGGCAAGCCGCGCCTGCGGCATCCTGCGCGAGATGCGCCTGCCGCGCGAGTGCGAAGGCCTGGAAGGCTTTGCGCAACTGGCGCTGCTGCGCACCGGGCCGGTCGCGCAGCGCGCCGCGGCCGCCACGCCATCGGCGGCGTCGCCGCAGCTGGCACCGCACCTGGCACGGCGCCTGGTCGGCGAAGCGCGCTCGCAACTGGCCGCGGGCGTACCCATGCCTGCGCGCATCGCGTCCACGCTCGATGCCCGCCTGCAGCGCGTGGCTGCCACCAGCCTGGACCGGCACCTGCGCGAACTGGGCGGGCGCAATGTCGAGGACGGCGCGGTGGTGGTGATCGACAATGCCAGCGGCGACGTGCTGGCCTATGTGGGCTCGTCGGGCACGCTGTCAGGCGCCGCGCAGGTGGACCACGCGGCCGCGCTGCGGCAGGCGGGCTCGACGCTCAAGCCCTTCCTGTACGAGCAGGCGCTGGAAGAGACGCGGCTGACCGCGGCCTCGCTGCTGGACGACCGGCCCGTAAACCTGCCGGTCGGCGGCGGGCTCTACGTGCCGCAGAACTACGACCACCGCTATGTCGGCTGGGTCAGCCTGCGCGCGGCGCTGGCCGCGTCGCTGAACGTGCCCGCGGTGCGCACGCTGGTGATGGTGACCCCGCACCGCTTCCACAAGCGGCTGGTGGCGCTGGGGCTGCCGTTGGCCGAGGCCGGGGACTACTACGGGTTCAGCCTGGCGCTGGGCAGCGCCGACGTGTCGCTGCTGGCGCTGACCAATGCGTACCGGGCACTGGCCAATGGCGGGCGCTACGCGCCGCCACGGCTGCGGGAAGGGGCAGCGGCCGCACCGATGACAGCGGTGATGCAGCCGGGCGCGAGCTACGTGATCGCCGACATCCTGTCGGACCGCCATGCGCGCGCGCGCACCTTCGGCCTGGACAGCCCGCTCACCACGCGCTTCTGGACCGCGGTGAAGACCGGCACCAGCAAGGACATGCGCGACAACTGGTGCATCGGCTGGTCACAGCACTACACCGTGGGCGTGTGGGTCGGCAATGCCAGCGGCGCGAGCATGCACGAGGTTTCGGGCGTATCGGGCGCAGCGCCGGTCTGGCACGACATCATGGAAGCGCTGCACCGCGCGCGCGCCAGCCACGCGCCCGCCATGCCCGCCGGCGTGCAGCGCGTGGCGCTGAGCTTCGACGACGGGCTGGAGCCGGCACGCGATGAAGTCTTTCTGGCCGGCACGGCGATCCGGCGCGTCAGCGTGAGCGCACCCGCCGCGCGCCCGACCGCACCCGTGATCGCCAATCCCGCCGACGGCACCGTGTTTGCGCTGGACCCCGACATGCCGCCCGCGGCGCAGCGGGTCTGGTTCCATGCCGAGGGCGTGGCCGGCCAGACCGCGCGCACGGTCAGCTGGCGCATGGACGGCAAGCCGCTGGGGCGCGGCGGCGAGGTGGCATGGCTGCCGTGGCCGGGGCGGCACCAGGTGGAGCTGCTCGATGCGTCTGGCAAGGTGGTGGACCGCATCGGCATCGAGGTGCGTGGCGCGTCAGTGCGCGCGCCGGTGCCAGCGGCCAAGCGCTGAGGCCGCTGGCGCTCTGTGCGCAATAATGGCGCTTCGCAACGTCTTGCCGGAGCCAGCGCATGTCCCTCGTCCCCCTCGATGCCGCCAGCACGGCGGCGCGCCTGCCGTATCCCGAACTGGCGCAAGCCATCGCCGACATGCTGGCCGAGCTGCGCGACGGCACCGCCATGGCGCCGCCGCGCATTGCACTGCCGGTGGGCGATGCGCAAGGTGGCGAAGGCACGCTGCTGGTGATGCCCGCGCGCAACCGCAGCCTGGTGATGACCAAGAACATCACCGTCCATCCCGGCAACCCGCAGCGCGGGCTGCCCAATATCCTCGGCGAGGTGGTGGTGGCCGACGCGCACACCGGCGCGCGTATCGCCATGCTCGACGGCCCCACGGTGACGGGACGGCGCACTGCGGCCGTGTCGCTGCTGGCGGCGCAGTGCTTTGCCGCGCGCAAGGATGGCGAGTTGCTGATCGTCGGCGCCGGGGTGCAGGCGCTGACGCACCTGGAGGCCTTCGTGGCCGGGCTGGGCGTGCGCAAGGTGTGGCTGCATTCGCGCACGCGCGACAAGTCCGAGGCGCTGGCCGCGCACGCGCGCACGCTGGGGGTGCAAGCGCAGGTGGCCGAGTCGGTCGCGGCGGTATTGCGCCGGGTATCGATGGTGGTGACGGTCACGTCCAGCCGCAGCCCGGTGCTGCCGGACCTGGACAGCGGCCTCTGGCGCGACGATCACTTCATTGCCGCGGTCGGCGCGTTCCGGCCCGACATGTGCGAACTGCCGCCGGCGCTGTGCCATGCGGCCGCGGATAGCGGCCGGCTGCTGGCCGATACCCTGTTCGGGATCGAGGACGAGGCCGGCGACCTGCTGCAGGCCGGCATCGACTGGGCCGACGTGCAGCCGTTCGAGACCGCGATCCTGCAGGCCGATGCCATCCGCGCGCGGGCTGGCAGCCCGCTGGTGTTCAAGAGCGTGGGCTACGCGCTGTGGGACTTGGCCGCTTGCGTGCTGGCCAGCCGCGGCTGATTACTCGCCGCCGTCCCTGGCGCGCAGCCAGTCGCTGAAAAGCTCGCGCGCCGGCGCCAGGAAGCCGGCGATCGGTTCGCTGCGGTCGCTGGCATACCAGTGGCAGTAACAGCCATGGATGGTCGCCACCATCAGGCGCGCGATCGGCGCGGGCAGTGGGCGCCCCGGGGCGGACAGCGCATCGACCAGGTCCTGCACATGCGCGTCCCAGCTGCGGCGGATCTCCTCGCGCACGCTGGGCGGCACGCTGCCTGAGAACAGCAGGGCCAGCACGACACCCTTGGCTTCCGGATTGGCCGTGAAATAGTCGGCCACCCGGTCGAAGGCGTTTTCCAGCCGCCGCGCCGCGGTCTTGCCCCGGTGCGGCTCTGCGCCCAGCCCCTCGCCAATGTCCCGGAACAGGCTGGTTGCGGCTTCCGCCAGCAGCATTTCCTTGCTGCCGAAATGCCACAGCAGGCTGCTCTTGGCCACGCCGGCCTCGGCGGAGATCTGGTCGAGGGTCACCTCGGCGTAGCCGTGCGCGCTGATCAGTCCGCGCGTCACGGCAATGACGCGTTCGCGCGTTTCCAGGCCGCGGCGGTTCTTGGTGACGGAGGCTGGAGGCTTTTGTGCGGCCGGGCGGGTCGGTGGCATGGGCGGGGCGGAAGACAGGTGGTGCCGGCAGCAATTTAAGAGTATTCGGGCCGGATGCCTATTTGACAGCGGCCGGGATCTGCCAGCAAACTCCAGTATTGTACTGAACGTTCAGCATAATTACAGAAGCCAGGCCGGAGACGGACATCCGGCCCAGGATTTCCAGGAGACCAAGATGTCGTACCCGACTGCCATTGCCGCAGCCGCCGCCGCGCTGGCTGCAGCCGCAATCAGCCTTGCCGGCACCGCCGGCGCCGCACCTGCCCCGGCCACCGCGGGCAATCCAGCCACCGATGCCACCGCCCGTGCCAATGCGGCGGTGCTGCAACAACTGCCGTTCCAGGACCGGCGTGACTTCGAGGCAGCGCGCCGTGGCTTTATCGGCACGCTGGACAATGCCGAGATCCGTGACGCCAAGGGCAACGTGGTGTGGGCGCTGGACCCGTACGGCTTCCTCAAGCAAGACCAGGCGCCAGCCACCGTGAACCCTAGCTTGTGGCGCCAGGCCCAGCTGAATATGCACAACGGGCTGTTCCAGGTGACGGATCGGATCTACCAGATCCGTGGCTTCGATATCGCCAACATGACGATCATCGAGGGCGATACCGGCCTGATCGTGATCGACCCGCTGACGGCGATGGAAACCTCGCGCGCCGGCCTCGACCTGTACTTCAAGCACCGGCCCAAAAAGCCAGTGGTCGCGGTGATCTACACGCACAGCCATGGCGACCACTTCGGCGGGGTCAAGGGTGTCATCAGCGAAGACGACGTCAAGGCCGGGCGGGTCAAGGTGCTGGCCCCGGAAGGCTTCATGGAAGAGGCCGTCAGCGAGAACGTTTTCGCCGGCAACGCCATGAGCCGCCGCGCGCAGTACATGTATGGCATCCACCTGCCGCGCTCGGCCACCGGGCAGGTGGATGCGGGGCTGGGCAAGGGCGTGGCGCACGGCACGGTGACGCTGATTGCGCCGACGGACCTGATCCACAAGACCGGCGACACGCGCACCATCGACGGCGTGCAGATCGAATTCCTGATGGCGCCGGGCACCGAGGCCCCGGCCGAGATGCTGATGTACTTCCCGCAGTGGAAGGCACTGTGCGCCGCCGAGGACGCCACCCACAACCTGCACAACCTGTACACCATCCGCGGCGCCCAAGTGCGCGACGCCAACCAGTGGTGGCGCGCGCTGGACGAGACCATCGACCGCTTCGGCGGCCGCACCGAGGTCCTGTTCGCCCAGCACCACTGGCCTACCTGGGGCCGCCAGGACATCGTCACCTACCTGGGCAAGCAGCGCGACGGCTACAAGTACATCCATGACCAGTCGCTGCGGCTGGCCAACATGGGCTACGTGCCGGCCGAAATCGCAGAGCGCGTGAAGCTGCCGCCGCCGCTGGCTGCCGAATGGCATCTGCGCGACTACTACGGCACCGTCAGCCACAACGCCAAGGCGGTGTACCAGCGCTACCTGGGCTGGTATGACGCCAATCCTGCCAACCTGAACCCGCTGCCGCCGGAAGAGGCGGGCAAGCGCTATGTCGAATTCATGGGCGGCGCGCCCCGCGTGCTGGAGCAGGCGCGCGCAGCGTACGCGCGTGGCGAGTACCGCTGGGTGGCCGAGGTGGTCAAGCACGTGGTCTTTGCCGATCCGTCCAACCAAGCAGCCCGCCGGCTGGAAGCCGACGCGCTGGAGCAGCTTGGCTACCAGGCCGAATCCTCGACCTGGCGCAATGCCTACCTGACCGGTGCCGCCGAATTGCGCAGCGGCCCGCCCCAGGCCGGCCGCCGCGCCGGCAGCCCGGACGTGCTGCGTGCCATGACCGACACCATGTTCCTGGACTACCTGGCGATCAGCCTGAACGGCGACCGCGCCGCGGGCAAGACGCTGGCGCTGAACTGGGTACAGCCGGACACCGGCAAGCGCTTTGCGCTGACGGTTGAGAACGGCGTGTTCCGCTACAAGCCCGACGCGCAGCACGCGTCCCCGCAGGCCACGCTGACCATGCCGCGCGCCGTGCTGATGGGCGTGCTGGCCGGCCAGACCACGCTGCAGGCCGAGACCCAGGCGGGCCGCGCGCGCGTGGACGGCGACCCGCAGGCGCTGGTGGCGTGGACGGCGCTGATGGACAAGGCCGAGCCGAACTTCAGCATCGTGACACCCTGACCGCACAGGGATGGGGCAGGCGCGCGGCCACTGTTGCGTGCCCGCCCTATAAAACCGCTCTTGCCTGAGGGTTTTTTCCTGCGCGCGGCATAAACCGTTGTGCGGATGCCTCGGTGACCCGCCCTGAGAGCCGCTCCCATGCTGGTTTCTTAGTGGTTAACCCTCCTTTTAGGGGGCGTCCTCTACGAATCAGTGTCATCGGTGAAACAGTCGTGCACCGGCTGGCCGGATAATGCACACGGCAGTAACCGAAAGAGGAGTAAGAGGATTATGAAATCGACCTATAAGAAGATGCTGGCGGCGGGCGCTGTCATGGCGCTGGCCGGAGCCGCACACGCGCAGTCCGCCGGCAGTAATATCGTCAGCCTGGGCTGGTTCCGCGTGATGCCGAACAGCTCCGCCGATCCGCTGACTGTCGACAGCATCAACGGCCGCCCGGTGGGCCTGACCCGGCCGAACACCGGCGCGGAAATCGAATCCGCCGACACGCTGGGCCTGGGCTTCACGCACTACTTCACCGACAACATCTCCGGTGAAATCGTCGCGGGCATTCCGCCCAAGCACGACGTCAAGGGCACCGGCAACTATGCCCAGTATGGCAAGCTCGGTTCGGTCAAGCAGTGGAGCCCGGCGCTGCTGGTCAAGTACCACTTCTTCGACGCCAAGACCAGGTTCCGTCCCTATGTCGGCATCGGCGTGAACTACACCTGGTTCACCGATGAGACCATCACCAACCAGAACTTCGTCAACCGCGAGTTCGTGCCGGGTGCGCGCATGACCGCCAGCGCCAAGCCGTCGTGGAACCCGGTCTTCAACATCGGCGCCAACTACGCCATCAACGACAACTGGTTTGTCGGCCTGTCGGTCTCGTACGTGCCGGTGTCGACCCGCGCGTCCTTCACCACCCAGGCGGGCCCGGTGACGATCCAGTCGCACACCAAGATCAAGATCGATCCCGTTGTGACCTTCCTGAACGTGGGCTACCGCTTCTGAGCGCGGCACACTGACGGCAGAAAGGGCACCGGGGGTGCCCTTTCTTATTGGCGCCGGCTGCGGTGGCCAGCTTACGCCACCGACCTGACCGGATAGCCGGCCTCTTCGATGGCATCGCGCAGGGCCTCTGTGTCGGCGCTGCTCTCGACGCGTACGGCCTGGGCGGGCACATCCGCGCTGACACGCGCGGCCGGGTCAACCGCCTGTACGGCACGCGTGATGGCGCCCACGCAGTGGTTGCACGACATGCCTTCGACCTGGAACTGGATCATGGTGGGACTCTCCTGAACGGGATGGGACGGGCGGCGGGTGCCGCGACAGATGTAGTTTGAACGTTCCCATGGTGGGAAGCGCAAGAGGAATTTATTGGCGCTTATGTGACGGTAACCCCCTGTGCATCCGACCTTGACCTTCCAATGATGGTAAGGTCCATGATGCTGACATCGACACTGTGGATGACTCAGAACCCATGCCAAATTCCAGCGCTGTGCTCGCTTCACAACCTGTCAGGCCGGCTGACCGGCCGGCCGACGAAATGCCCGAATGGCGCCTGCCGGTAGACGGCATGACTTGCGCCTCATGCGTGCGCCGCGTGGAGAACGCGCTGGCCCGGGTGCCGGGCGTGCGCGACGTGGCCGTCAACCTGGCAACTGAAGCCGCAACGCTGCGCGCCGACTCGGGCGCGGTGCTGCCGGCCGCCGCCCGTGCCGTGGCCGATGCCGGCTACACGGTGCCGCAGGACACCATCGAGCTGAATATTGCCGACATGACTTGCGCCTCATGCGTTGGCCGGGTCGAGAAGGCGCTGCGCGGCGTGCCGGGCGTGATGGAGGCGCAGGTCAACCTGGCGACCGAGCGCGCCAGCGTCACGCTGCTGCGCGGAGCGGCGGATACCGCTGCGCTGGTGGCCGCGGTCGCGCGCGCCGGCTATGGCGCGACGCCGGTGGCCGATGCCGCATCGCAGGCGCCGCAGGCCGGGCAGGGCACTGCCTTCTGGGACGGCCCCTGGCCGGTGGCGATCTCGGCGGCGCTGTCGCTGCCGCTGGTGGCGCCCATGGTGCTGGAATGGTTCGGCGTGCACTGGATGCTGCCGGCATGGCTGCAGTGGCTGCTGGCCACGCCGGTGCAGTTCGTGTTCGGCTGGCGCTTCTACAAGGCTGGCTGGAAGGCGGTGCGTGCCGGCGCGGGCAATATGGACCTGCTGGTGGCGCTGGGCACGACGGCGGCCTATGGGCTGTCGCTGTGGCTGATGTGGCGCACGCCGGCCGACGCCATGCCGCACCTGTACTTCGAAAGCGCGGCGGTGGTGATCACGCTGGTGCGCCTGGGCAAGTGGCTGGAGACCCGCGCCAAGCGCCAGACCGCCGATGCCATTCGCGCACTCGCGGCGCTGCGTCCCGATACCGCGCGCGTGCGCCGCGGCGGTGTGGAGCAGAGCGTGCCGCTGGCGGCGGTGCGCGTAGGCGACGAGGTGGTGGTGCGCCCCGGCGAGCGCATCCCGGTGGACGCCGAGGTGATCGAAGGCAACAGCCACGCGGACGAATCGATGCTGACCGGTGAAAGCGTGCCGGTGCCGAAGAAGCCCGGCGACCGCATCACCGGCGGCGCCATCAATTTCGAAGGGCTGCTGGTTGCGCGCACCGAGGCGGTGGGCGCCGAGACCGTGCTGGCACGCATCATCCGCATGGTCGAGCACGCACAGGCGGCCAAGGCGCCGATCCAGCGCATGGTCGACCAGGTCAGCGCGGTGTTCGTGCCGGTGGTGCTGGGCATTGCGCTGCTGACGGTGCTGGGCTGGGGCCTCTTTGCCGGAGACTGGGAAACCGCATTGCTCAACGCGGTGGCGGTGCTGGTGATCGCCTGCCCGTGCGCGCTGGGCCTGGCCACGCCCACGGCAATCATGGCCGGCACCGGCGCCGGCGCGCGCGCCGGCATCCTGATCAAGGACGCCGAGGCACTGGAGGTGGCGCACCGCGTCAGCGTCGTGGCATTCGACAAGACCGGCACGCTCACGGTCGGCAAGCCGGAAGTGGTGGCGCTGCATGCGGCCGATCCCGCCGATGCCGACGGCAGCGCGCTGCTGGCGCGGCTGGCCGCGCTGCAGGCCGGCAGCGAGCATCCGCTGGCCCGCGCCGTGCTGGCCGCGGCGCAGGCGCGCGGCATTGCCGCGCCGCAGGCCACCGAGGTGCAGGCCCTGCCGGGCCGCGGCATTGCCGGCGTGGTGGACGGCCAGGCGCTGCAACTGGGCAGCGAGCGCCTGCGTGACGCGCTGGGCGCAGCGGCAGGCTCGCTGGCAACGCTGGCGGAGCAGTTGCGCGCGGATGGCCGTACCGTGTCGTGGCTGGTCGAAACCACGCCGCCGCGCGTGGCCGGGCTGGTCGCGTTCGGCGATGCCATCAAGCCGGGCGCGCCGGCGGCGATCGCCAGGCTGCGTGCGGCCGGCGTGCGCACCGTGATGCTGACCGGTGACAATGCCGGCGCGGCGGCTCGCGTCGCGCAGGCACTGGGGCTGGACGACGTGCAGGCCGAGGTGCTGCCCGAGGACAAGGCCGCCCGGGTGCAGGCGCTGGGGCGCGATGGCGCGGTGGTGGCGATGGTGGGCGACGGCATCAACGATGCGCCGGCGCTGGCGGCGGCGCACGTGGGCATTGCCATGTCGACCGGCACCGACGTGGCCATGCACGCCGCCGGCATCACGCTGATGCGCGGCGACCCGGCGCTGGTGGCCGATGCGCTGGCGGTCTCGCACCGCACCGTGCGCAAGATCCGGCAGAACCTGTTCTGGGCTTTTTTCTACAATGTGGTGGGCATTCCGCTGGCCGCAGCCGGCTTGCTGAACCCGGTGGTGGCGGGTGCGGCGATGGCGTTCTCCAGTGTCAGCGTGGTCAGCAATGCGCTGCTGCTGCGCCGCTGGCGTCCACAAGCCGGTGCGGCACCTGCCGCGCAAGGAGGTGAGTGATGAATATCGGCGAAGCGGCGCAGGCGTCGGGCGTGTCGGCCAAGATGATCCGGCACTATGAATCGATCGGGCTGGTGGCGGCACCGCCGCGCACCGAGGGCGGCTACCGCCGCTATGACGAACGCGCGGTGCACAACTTGCGCTTCGTGCGGCGCGCCCGTAATCTGGGATTCTCGCTCGACGAGATCCGCAACCTGCTGTCGCTATGGCATGACCGCGGCCGCGCCAGCGCCGACGTCAAGGCGCTGACGCTGCGGCATGTGGCCGACCTTGAGCTGCGCATCGCCGAACTGGCGGCCATGCGCGACACGCTGCGCGAGCTGGCGCAGCACTGCAGCGGCGACGACCGGCCGGATTGCCCGATCCTGGCCGATATGGCGCAGCCGGAAGCTCAGGGCAGGCTTGCCTGCCACGGTTGAGCGGGACAGACAGTGCAAGGCAAGGCAGGCAGCAGGCAGCACCACAAAGAATAACGACAGCCGGCGCCAGCGCTTTGCTGGCGCTCCGTGCCGGGAGGAGACTTGCGCGAATGGAACAACCGATGACGGACGATCCTGCTATTGCCGGTGTTGCCGGCATGCCTGCCGCTACCCCTGCCGGCACGCACGCGCCGGTGCAGAGCCGCCAGCGCATGCGCGACGGCACCGAGCTGCTGCTGCGCACCTGGCAACCCGATCCGGCGCGCTTTGCCGAGCCGCTCGGCTCGGTGCTGCTGGTGCATGGTCTTGCCGAGCATGCCGGACGCTACCAGCATGTGGCCGATGTGCTGTGCGGGCTGGGCCTGCGCGTGCGTGCGCACGACCTGCGCGGCCATGGCGCCAGCGGCGGCGCGCGCATGGTGGCGGACCATCAGGATGCCTACCTCGACGACCTCGCCGAGATCTATGATGCCGCGGTGCCTGGCTGGAACGAGCTGCCGATCCTGCTCGGCCACAGCATGGGCGGGATGATCGCGGCGCGCTTTGCCACCGCGCGCGTGCGCCCGGTGCGCGCGCTGGTGCTGTCCTCGCCCGCGCTGGCGCTGCGCCTGTCGGGCCCGATGCTGGCGCTGCACCGCGTGCTGCTGGCGCTGGCGCCGCGGCTGCGCGTGCCCAATCCGATCGATGCGCGGCTCTTGTCGCACGATCCCGCCGTGGTGGCCGCCTACCGCTCAGACCCGCTGGTGCAGACCACCATCACCGCCAGTGTACTGGAGAGCTTTATCCGCGGCATGGCGCAGGCCCAGGCCGATGCCGCGCTGCTGGAGGCCCCCACGCTGATGCTGGTCGGCGGCGCCGACCGCGTGGTGGACCCGGCCGGCAGCCGCAGCTTCTTCGACCACGCGCCGCCGGAGTTGCGCGAACAGGTCTGGTTCGAGCACGGCTACCACGAGATCTTCAATGAAGCGCTGCCGCTGCGCGGCGAAGTGTTCGCGGCGCTGACCGGCTGGCTGCAGCGTCACCTGCAGCAGCAGGGACACTAAGTCCGGAACACCGACTCGGCCACGCCGAACACTGCCGCGACGACCGGGTCGTCGCGGCGCGTGGCCAGGCATACCAGCGTCAGTTCGGTCTGCACCGAGACCCCTTCAACGATCACCAGCCCGTGCGCATGCGATTCGCGCAGCGCGATCGCGTCGCGCACCAGCGACAGCCCCACGCCGGAGCGCACCAGGTCGAGCATCGAAGCCTCCTGGTCGACATGCGCCACCTTGGGCACGCCGGCCGGGTCGACGCCGGCCTGCGCAAAGCGCGCGGACAAGAGCCGGTTGTGCGCCGATTCGGGCGGCGTCCAGATCCACGGCAGCGTTGCCAGCTGCGCCCATGAGCGCAGCGCGGTGCGCTCTTTCCAGCCCTTGGGCGCCACCACGTAGTAAGAGAAGGGCGTCAGCGTCAGCGCATGGAAGCCGGCGTCGGGCGGCTGGCCCAGGTAGAAGCCCACGTCGAGCGCGCCGCTGCGTACCTGCTGCAGCACCCAGCCCGACATGCCGTGGCGCAGCTCGGTGCCGATCTGCGGGTGGCGTTCCACCAGCGTGCGCAGCATCGGGCCCAGCCGCGTGAATTCCGGATCGAGGATGGTGCCGATCGCCAGCCGGCCGCGCACGGTGTGATGCATCGCGCTGACGGTGTGCTGCAGGTCGCCCACGCCGTCGAGGATGCGCTCGGCCAGCGGCAGCAATGCGGCGCCGTCGGCGGTCAGCGTCAGGCCCGCGGCAGTGCGCTCGAACAGCCGGATGCGCCACGCTGATTGCAGCGCCTTCAGCTGCAGGCTGACTGCGGGCTGCGTCAGGTGCAGCCGCTGCGCGGCGCGGGTCAGGTTGCCCTCGCGCGCGACGGCAACGAAGGCGCGCAGGTGGTGGAGGTCCAAGGCAGTGTCGGGGCGAAAGGTGGCGCGGGAGCGAGGCGTGGTGCGGCGCAATATTTTGCGTGGCTTATATTGCGATTGACGATAAATCATTGGACGGGGCCGCGCAACTGCACCAAGCTTGCGCTCAATACGGCCCGGCACGCCTTGTGCGACGCGGCATCGATGCCAGTGCGAGACTGGCGGATGTTTGCGCCAGCGTCTTCACCAGACGCAAAGTTCGGGCAAGCCGCATGCCGTCAGCGACCCAGCATTCAGGAGCGGAAGTGGAAGACATAGTTGCAGAAGCCAGCGCGGTGCAGACCATCATCGGCCATAGCATCGCAGGCCGGCAGACACGCGGCGCATCGCAGCGTCTGGCCGATATCTATAACCCCGCCACCGGCGAAGTCGCCGCACGCGTGGCGCTCGGCACCACGCAGGACGTGGCCGACGCCGTTGCCGCCGCCCATGCGGCATTCCCCGCCTGGGCCGACACCCCGCCGCTGCGCCGCGCGCGCATCCTGTTCAAGTTCAAGGAGCTGCTCGACCA